>JBAQLX010000563.1:0-3987 GCA_049302315.1 Desulfosporosinus sp. | reverse complement strand
CATTACAGCCACACCCCGATCCTGTCTTTCACTCTCACGGCGATGTTCCGCTTTTTTGCATACGAAAGCAGATTGGTAATGGACTTCTTTGAATCTGCGACGTATCCTTGAATCGCCTTGTTGTAGCTCTCCCGATCCATTTTGTTCTCGTTTTTAATACATTCGCAGATCAGGCGGTCACGGTCAAAAATCCGCATCTGGCAGTCCTCAAATTCCGCAGTCGTAATGCCGTACGACAAATGCACCGGCTCCATATAATACGGCTGCACATAAGGGTAGTCGATTTTGAATCTGGCCTTTGAAGTATCCCTATCAATCGCAATATCCCAGCTTAGCGGGGTGCGGTCACTATAGCTATAATAAAACAGCGCCGTATACATGCACAGTACACCGTCCGGATAGAGGGAGGCAATGACTGAGGCTTCTGACGGCCCGGAACTCTCTTTTAAGACAACGACTCTGTAATACCCCTGCTTGACCTTTTCCAGATGGCCAGCCGCAATCAGCGCCGCAATATCCCGATAGTAGATCTTGAGAGCAGAAAGCTCCGCCGTTTTGATCAGCAGTGCTGCTGAATTGCTCTCCGCATCTTGCTCACGGCTCTGAACGTATTTAATTACGTTATGAAATTTATTCGTGAGGATGTCCATTTCGGCCATTTATAAAAGCCCCTCATTCGTTTTTGTAATGCGGCAACTTAATGATTCATTATAAGCCGTATGGCAATTGTTGTCAATACACAAATTTGCCGCAGGAAGAAATACAATGTGGTGTTTTAGTGCAGGCGAGCCGAGGAACAATTTAAATTTATTCGATAAGGTTTTAAATCAAACCTGAAAAAGAAGGGGTATCCGTGAATCAGTATACTCTATACAAGTTAAGCAATTAACGCGATGCAGGCGGACGAGTTGAAGCAGCTGCTCTCGGCGGTCAAGAAGAAATCAAGCAATTGATAAAAAAGACGATTGCAGCCGTCAAATCAAAAAAATTTAATTGGGAGCAGCTTTTGGCTGTAACAAAAGACTATTCTGCCGCCCAAATCGTGCGTGGCTGCCGAAATACGATGAAAACTGCGGTCTTAAAGAGCCAGGAAACAGTCACATCTAAGAGCCTCGTAAGCGCACTTCAAGAAAGCGGGGAAAAGACCACGTGGCTATAATAAACCCTTTCCCACATATCCGGCTGAAAATGGTCCGGGACGTTTCCAGGAAGAAAAGAACGACTCCTTTTATTCCACAACGAAGTCTTCAGACGAAAACTAACTTACAGAATAGAACACAGCATGCCAATACGCTAGGATCATCGGTTCATCTGGTGCATAGAGAATGGCAAGACAATATTGAGGTTAGAAAAGCCAATGGCTATCCGGACTTGCCGGAAGCCATTTCTCTTTCTTAAAGGTGGCTCCGAAATCAGAACTGGTATCCGGTTTCTTGAACATTAGTGACTATTTTGGGGAAATATGATTTGGAGTTGGAGATGGCTGGTATGCCTTACGCATCAAAATGATGATTACTGATAATAAATTAGAAATTGTTGCCATATATTAAAACCGTCAAGACTGAGGCGAATACTCTGCGGGTCTTGACGGTTTTAATATATTTAACCTATTTCTTGCGAGGATAGGGTCTCTCTACATCCGTGCGGTTTACCAAATAATCGATGCTGGTCTCAAACAGGTCGGCTATTTTGTCCAGAACCTGCAGCGGTATATTTAGTTTACCAATCTCATAGTCAGAGTAGGTTGTCTGACGTTCTACGAAATTCTTATTCCCATTTATTTTCGTTGACTAGGGTTGGCTATTGAAGCTTTGATTTTTATGATATACTAATTTATACTAAATTTTGGGAAGGTGTTTTTATATGAAGTGGAATGAGGTAAGAAATATTTATCCCAATCAGTTTGTTAAGTTTGAAGTTTTAAAATCACATATTGAAAACGACAAGGAGTATGTGGATGAAATAGCCGTAATTGGGCCTATAGCAGATGATAAAGCAACGTGTGAGCTTTTGGAATCTAAGGATAATGTTTTGATTTATCATACTGCAAATGAAGTAGTAGTGACAAAGTTGAGAACGAGAATTGGATTGAGGAGAGCATTAAGAAATGCGCATTGAATATAGAGATGGATTGCTTTTTACTAGTAGATACAGAATGGGGATGTTTATCGGCAATCTATGAACATCAGGATAGTATTGTCTACATCAGTAAACAATCCGTATGGGTTGGATGCTTGTGCTTGCTTACTTTACAACGCCTCATCTTTAGGCAATTCAGGGAAAATGGCAAGCTTAGTGTTGGAAAGTATTAAGATTTCCGGCTGCCCCTTGGTTGATAGTACTATAAATGATACTATAATATCGTAGGGAGTGAAAATTAGTGGCGGGTGTGGAAAAGATAATTGAAAAGATGAAGCGGCAGGCAAATGGTATCAGAATGTCAGAAGCCGATAAAGTTCTGACCGCAAGCGGATACCGTTTGGATCGTCAAAAAGGCTCCCACAGGCACTACATTAATGCAAGCGGCGATGTTATCACGATTAGAGACGAAAACCCGCTTAAGGCCGCCTATGTCAAAGATATTTTAAGCCGGATATTTTAAAGGAGGCATCCAGAATGAACGTTCAGGAATATATGAAACTTCCGTACAATTATGTTATAAAGCCGGTTACAGATGAAAGCGGGCACTATTTTTACGCCACGGTACTGGAATTTGACGGTTGTCAAAGTACCGGGGATACTTTTCAGGAGGCCTATAACAATCTGAAGGAAGCGATGGAAGGCTGGCTTGAAACGAAATTGGAAAATGGCTATCCGGTTCCTGCTCCATTAGACAGCGATAAATACAGCGGTAAATTTGTGATAAGACTGCCCAAATCGCTTCATGCCCGATTAGCTATGGAAGCTGAAAAAGAAGGGGTATCCCTGAATCAGTATACTCTATACAAGTTAAGCAATTAACGAGTAATCCAAAACTCTTTTCAGTTTTTGCCTCCGGCGGGCCTGTCCCCCAAAACATAAGCTCTTATGTTTTGGGGGACAGGCTGTTTACCGTGTAATAAGCTATCTCCCAGCAAGTGTTGTATGGACAATTCCTCCAGTTGCCTGCTCAAATGGTGCTAACTTATCCCCTTTTTGCCGCACTTCCTGATATAATCGAGATATAATTGATTCGTGAAACGGTAAATAATAGAGAAAATTACGCCTGAAAGGATGGAATTAGTGGTCGCTGGCATTGATAAACCGGAAAAGATTACATCCAAAGAATTAATTGTGCTCATCCAGCCGGACGGTTTGTTTAAACTGGATTGGCGGATAACTGAAGAAAAGATGGAGAGCAGCCAATTCGATTTCCAAGAAGAAGTCTACCGACGTTATAGGGTGAATGCGCATGAAGCTCTTTCACTACTCGGTTTCTCGGAGCGCACGGCAGTCACGTCTGAATCGCTGCGTTATCTCCGGCTGCTCGCCGCCGCATTTGTACAAATAATTAATTCTATCAAGTCCGGTTACCGATTGTATGGTGGGAATTCCATCATCCAATATACGCGGTTCCATTTTTCTAAAACCCCTTTCTTACTTAACGAAAAAAGTAATACCTATTATGATAGTAGTCATTATATACGCTTTTGACTTTGAGACAGCAGCATTTTCCGTCATTCTCCTCCTTATAGCCCCGGTAGCGCAAGACCTTATCCCAAACATCAATCAGGTTGTTGCATCACTTAACCTATGTCCCTGTTTTACCACCTGGTTGTTTATCAGATTCGGGATAGAGATACTGTCGGCAAAGCTGATCAAACTTCTTCCGGGCGGGGGGGAGAGTATCGACAATCATTTTATTTCGTAAGCTGTTAAGAGGTTCGAATTGCGTGTCGAACTTATCGAACTCATCTAACAAACCTATACTTTTGATAAATTTGGCCGTTTCCTGGGCGAGTTGTTCAATCTCAGGATCATCTTCGGATAGGGAGGCCAGCCTGGCAC
>JBAQLX010000562.1:0-1633 GCA_049302315.1 Desulfosporosinus sp. | reverse complement strand
CTCCATGATAGCTCCCGCTGGATTTGCTGCTCAGGGTAAACCTCAGCTGTCAGCTGCAAGGTTTCGCCGATGGGCACAAACATATCGGAACCGGGACTGATAACCGTTATGGTGCCATTCTGAACCGGAGCCCCCATACCCAGAAGAGCTTCAGATTCGGATTCGGATTCGGATTCGAATTCGGATCCAGGTTCGGTAGTGCCCTTTGGAGCATCAGTAGGGGCGCAGGCGGCCAGAATCAAAATTGCTATAATGCCAGCGAAAAGGCACAGAACAAAATGACTCCTGTTTGATTTGAATTCTGGTGCCTCTTTTGATTTCTTTGAGTTCGATTTGTGCTTTTCATGCAGGGCTGTTTCATTCTTGTCCAAAACTATTTCTCCCGTCTCGTTTAATAGAAATTTCAGATATTGACACGTTCCATGTGCCTAACTCTTTTTATGATAACGCATTTCTTGATTTTTTTCAGCAGAAATATGATATTCCTAATCATTATAAGTTCAAACACAGTGGTTATACTCAGTGAACTTCACCTTGTGTCAAGACTGCACAATAGCGTGGCTGAGGATATCAAATTCTTCCTGACTTGGCTGGTATTTCTTCTCCATCTTTTCCAGACTCTTATCAAAACGCTCCGCTTCTTGTTCGTCTATCTTCATCACAGGGCTGTCAAAGTAGACCCATTTTCTTCCGTCCAAAGCTTCCGGCTTAAGTTCTTTTACCATCATTGCTGCCGGGTATGTTCCGTTCTCAAGACAGATATTGTATTTTTTACAGTTCTTAAATCCACGGCTTACATAATTGTTAGGGTTCCCGAATATCACGATCACATCATAGCCAAGCGCAGCGGCTTTTTCAAAAGAATGCTGCATAAGCATTTTCCCGTAACCCATTCTTTGGAACTCCGGCATAATGCAAACTGGACCGAAGGTAAGGATCTCTTTTTCTTCCCCATGCTCATCAACAAGCTTTGCTTTTGTGTACATGATGTTCCCGATGACCTGATCATCGACTTCGAGCACCAGATCCAATTCCGGCAGAAAGTCTTTGTGGGACCGCATAATATGGACTAAATAGTGTTCTTTGCACCCCGGAACATAAAGGTTCCAAAAAGCCTTTCGGGTGATTTCTTCCACTCTCGCGTAATCTCTTTCTTCTTCATTCCTGATCTTTATCATTTTGTTTTTATTCTCTATTCCGCATCTGAGCGAACGTAATAAGTTGCGCGGCCTAAACCATGTCTGTTGATGATTCCTTCCTCAACCAATTTGGTTAGAGAATTTTCCACTGAAGCTTTACTTAATCCGGGACATAATTCCATGATTTCGCTCTTTGTGAATTTTCCGATCTTCATTACAACAGCCATCCTTACCTGTTCCAATGCGAGTTGTTTAGTTTCAACAATCGAAACGCGATCCTCTAAATCTTTATAGGAAGCTACTATGATTCTGAGCAAGTATTTTATAAAAGGTGTGGAATCATTTGTTCCTTCATGCCAACCATCCTGGCTGGCTTGCAGTGTGTCATAATACAGCTCTTTATCCTGAGCGATTTTTTTTTCCAAAGAAATGTATTTTCCTAAAACATATCCACTTCTGTAAAGCAGCAAAGTGGTAAGTAATCTGCTCATACG
>JBAQLX010000561.1:0-19881 GCA_049302315.1 Desulfosporosinus sp. | reverse complement strand
TAATGCGTCATGAGGAACTCCTGTGTAGGTGTTAACTCTTCTTTCTTATCCCAAGGTGTTTTTCTTCTGGATCTTCCGTGACTTTTGCCTGCCATGTTGTAATCCTCCATCGTAATAGGTTATTCCTATTATAGAGGATTTAACTAGAGGATTTAACCACACTGTGCAAGTAAGGGTTTAAACTTTATAAGACCCTGCAAAAACCAGTCGAAGCTATAAAACAACAGATCAAGGACTCCAAGGTTGTCCATTTTGATGAAACCGGAATTAGGTCAGAAGGTAAAACGAAATGGATATCTATGAGAACTTCAAAAATTAATGGAAGAGATGGGAAAGAATTTATTATAAAAAATAAGTCCATTTACTTGCTCTCGTGGTATCCTCTAAGGTATAATCATGGAAACATCTACACTTTGGAGGATTCAATGATTGAGTATTTTCGACCAACAATTCAAGCTCCTTCACTTGATCTTGTTTCGGTTGATCAACTTACTCGGGACGGGATCAAAGGGCTCATTATTGACTTGGATAATACTATGACCCCCTGGAATGATGTCGAAGTGGGTCCTAAAGTGGCAAAGTGGTTTCTTAAAGTAAAGGCCGCCGGAATTAGTGCGTGCGTTGTGTCCAATAACATTAAGCGCCAGCGCGTAGCCGTTGTTGCGGAGCGCTTGAACATTCCTTTTGTTTTCGGGGCGACAAAGCCTCGAGGAAGAGCGTTCCGCTCAGGAATGGATCTTTTGGGAACAGGGCATAAGGATACTGCTGTCATTGGAGATCAGTTGTTTACGGATATACTGGGCGGAAATCGGCTCGGCCTCTACACGATATGGGTCGCCCCCATTAATGAGCATGAATTTATAGGAACTCGCGTTATGCGCAGAATAGAGAAGGTGCTCGTCTGGTTGATGAAGCATTGCGCTCCGGCAAAACCCTTTAGCCCCAAGATACATTGAGAATTAGGAATTAGGAATTAGGAATTAAGGGAATGGCCAGCCATTCTTTTTTTATACCAGGATGTAAAGGAATGTTATTAATGGAGAAACATTATGCGGTTATCGGGGATCCAATTGAACATTCCCTCTCTCCAAGGATGCACAATGCAGGGTATGAAGCCATAGGAATTAATGCTGAGTACCAACGCTTTCACGTGAAGCCCAGCCATTTGGCGGAGGCGGTAGATGGTCTTTGTGCCCTGGGGTTTTCCGGTTGGAACGTAACCCTGCCGCATAAGGAGAAGATTATTGCCTTTCTGGATACTCTTACCCCCGAGGCTAGATGCGCAGGTGCGGTTAATACCGTGAAAATACAACAGGGGCAGCGAATTGGTCATAATACGGATGGCGATGGGTTTATCCGTTCTATGGAAGGAAATCTCAACGGGTTTAAGGGGAAGAAAGCAGTTCTACTCGGAGCGGGCGGAGCCTCAAAAGGGATTGCCTTGGCGCTGTCTGCACAGGGCATGCAAGTACATATTCTTAATCGCACGCCTGAAAAGGCGAGGGTCCTGGCAGAGTTGATTAAGCATGGGGGCGGAACGGCTACGTCTGGGAGGTTTGCTCCAGGGGACTGGATGGAGGATGTTGATCTTTTGGTGCAGACGACTTCGGTAGGGTTACGCGGGGAGTCATTCCCGTTTTCAGTACAAGGGATTTCTGAACAAGCGCTCGTCGTTGATATAATATTTAACCCTATGGAAACGGCTTTTATACAGGAGGCCAAAAAACAAGGCTGCCGTACGCTAAATGGTTTAGGAATGCTGCTTTATCAAGGGACATTGGCTTGGGAGTTCTGGCTGGGAGGGCAAGCTCCCGTCGAGGTGATGCGACAGGCTTTAAAAGACCAACTCTTGCGGCGGATGTTTTATAAAGCTTAGAGTAAAAGGGAAGATAGAAATGAGCACAATGAGGGGTAAGGATCGGGGATTTACGCTGCTGGAAATGTTGCTTGTGTTGATTCTTTTGTCGGGTGCGGGGTTTGTTCTCCTCATAAAGCTTCCAATGGACTTTGAAAAGGAACGTCTGGCCTTTGCGACTACCCAATTACTGGAGGAAATCAGGGATGTCCGACAGGCCGCCCTGGCGGAGAATAACTGGTATGAAGTTAAATTCTATCTTCAGGACGGGGATCATAACTATAAGATCTTCCGGCAAGGAACAAGGGTGAAAGATGTCCATTTTATGGCTGGGATCCAGTTTGTTGGTCAACCGGGCAACTTAATCTTTAATGCTTCAGGGAGAAGTGTCGGAACAACTATCACCTTGACAAACTCATCGGGTGAGCGCAAGAGCGTTGTTGTTGCCCCAGTGGGTATGCGGATCAGAGAAAAGGAATAGGGAGAGGGAACCAATCGTGCGGTTTTTAACGGCAGGAGAATCACATGGCCAGAAATTAGTAGGAATTATCGAAGGCCTTCCGTCAGGAATGAAGATTTCCAAGGATCTGGTCGATGAGGTATTAAGAAAGCGTCAGCAAGGCCCCGGGCGTGGTGGTAGAATGGCTATCGAACAAGATGAGGTTCATTTCATTTCCGGAGTACGAGGGGGCTTAAGTACAGGGGCGCCGCTAGCGTTGGAGATTCTGAACCGTGATTGGGAAAACTGGGCGGGGATCATGGCTTGGGGAGAAGACGCTGATCTGGAGAGCAGAAAAGTAATGACCCCTCGACCAGGACATGCTGACTTAACCGGAGCTCTCAAATACCGCACTGAAATTCGGAATATCCTGGAGAGAGCGAGCGCCAGAGAGACTGCCATGCGGGTCGCGATCGGCAGCATTGTTCGACAAGGGTTAGCTGTCCTTGGAGTGGAGATCAGAGGGCATGTTCTCGCCGTAGGCGGTGTTCATGCAGAGTATGCTGACGAGGCGGAGTATTGGCAACGTGTCAAACTATCGGAGTGGTCCGTGGGGGACCCTGCTGCTGAACAAAAGATGGGGGAACGACTCCTTGAAGCTCGGGAGCAGGGTGAATCCTTGGGTGGGATATTAGAAGTACAAGTTCATCATCTTCCCGCAGGACTAGGATCCCATGTGCAATGGGACCGCAAGTTAGATGGAAAACTGGCCCAGGCAGCGCTCTCCGTGCAAGCGATGAAAGGGGTCTCTTTCGGGCTGGGATTTGAAGCAGGAGAACGCATGGGTTCGTTGGTTCATGATTCGATCACTTATCGTCGGGGTCAAGGTTTTGCCAGGGCCTCCAACCATGCGGGAGGAATTGAAGGGGGAATGAGCAATGGGGAACCCATTATCCTTCAAGCGGTTATGAAACCGATCCCGACCTTGTTGCGTCCTCTGGACACGGTGCACCTGGAAACCAAAGAGGTGGTTAAGGCCAGTGTGGAGCGATCAGACGTCTGTGCTGTGCCGGCCGCCTTGGTTGTTTTGGAACATGTGGTGGCTTGGGTGATCGCCGAAGCGGCGCTGGAAAAATTCCCGGCGGATAGCTTTAGAGAATTGCAAACAGCCTGGGAAACTTATCAAGAAAACTTACGCTTGTTGCCGTAAAGCCCTTAGCTCCAGCGCAAGTAAGCTGAACGCGCGATACAAGATATTCGAACAACAAATTCGAACATCGAACATCGAACATCGAACATCGAATTTGAGAGGGTGATCTCCATGCAAAAAATCGTTCTTATCGGATTTATGGGAACTGGCAAAAGCTCAGTTGGTAAGCGCCTGGCTCAGTCGCTTGCTTGGGATTTTGTCGATACAGACTGGGTAATTGAAGAAGTTACAAACTTGAATGTGCCTGAAATTTTCCGTCGGCATGGAGAGACCCGTTTTCGTTCGGAGGAAAGGATCGTGGTTGCGCGGCTTAGTCGGCAGGAGCGAATCGTGATTGCGACGGGAGGCGGAACCGTGTTAAACCCGCTCAACTGGAAAGTTTTGGCCCGGAATGGGATTGTGATCGGTCTTTATGCCTCGATGGAAGCAATTCTTAGCCGAATCGGACATAAAAATGACCGCCCGCTTCTCAAGGGTTCAAGAGAGGCGATTGAGAAATTATGGTCTGAACGGCAAGAATGTTATGCTCAGGCAGACTTTACGGTGGATACGTCCCAAAAAAATATTGATGAAGTGGTCAACGAGATTTTGGCACAGCTTGGAAGGATGGATAATTGTGAGTTTAGCGGAGTTGCAAAAGATTGAAGTAACGGCGGATAGACCATATCCAGTGTTTTTGGGAGCGTCTCTCGGAGAGTTAGGAGCGTACCTTCATTCTCAGATTGAAAATCTGGAGCACATTTTGATCATTACAGATCATGCTGTCACGAAGCTTTACGCGGAGCGTCTGAAGAAAGGATTGCCTGACTATCGCGTGAATTTATTGACAGTCCCTGCCGGAGAAAAGGAAAAATCGCTGGAACGTTTAAGTCAGCTTACGACAGCGGCCCTGCGTTGCGGTGCAGACCGTCATACGCTGGTTATTGCCCTTGGCGGCGGAGTTATCGGGGATTTGGCCGGGTTTTTTGCCAGCGCCTTCATGCGGGGGATCCGTTTGATTCAAGTCCCTACCACATTATTGGCGCAAGTGGACAGTAGTATTGGTGGGAAAGTTGCCGTGAATCTTCCGGCAGGCAAGAATATACTGGGAGCATTTTATCCTCCGCGGGCAGTTTGGACAGATTTCACAACGCTGGACAGTTTGCCCTGGGGAGAAGTCCAAAATGGTTTAGCGGAAAGCATTAAGCATGCCTTAATTGCCGACAGGGGCCTTTTTGAGTTTTTCGAAACACAGGAAGAGCGCCTTAAGCAACGGGATGCCTTGACTTGGCGCGAAATGGTCAGCCGGTCTGCAGCGGTTAAGGTGAGGATCGTTTCTCAAGATGAACGAGAACAAGGGAAACGTGCCTTGTTGAATCTGGGACATAGTTTCGGGCATGCCCTGGAGACGGAGATGAATTACCGCGGTGTGACCCATGGTCAAGGGGTTAGTATCGGTCTGGTGGCGGCTGCTTTTCTGGCGAACGCCAAAGGGCTGACGACCGCGGCCGAGGTCGAACGAATCAAGCGTTTGCTGAAAGCCTATGGCTTACCGATCGAGCTTGCTGAGATTACGTTTCATGAGCAAGACCCTGAGGCTTTGCTGCTACGGATGCAAGCGGACAAGAAAAACCAGGGGGGCCGAAAGATCCTGATTCTGCCCCATGGGATTGGACAAGCGGTTATATCCAGGGAGTGTACAGACTCAGAGATCTTGGATGCCTGGAAACAGGTAGTTTAAGCAAGGGTTTGCAATCCTAGTAAAAATTTGGGATGTTTAAGTCAATGAATATAATAACGCAAAACCCTGGACGATGAAGCGAAGTTGGGTCGGGTTTTGATTTTGTCAATGCACCCCTAAATTAAGCGCCTATAGAATTTCCCTAAATTCACTCCATATGTCCCAATAATTATGAAGGAATATTTATATATATAAAGAATGTTACACTTCGGGTAAAGGTCAACGGACGTAAAAGTCTGTTGGCCTTTTCCTTTTCACTATCCTCTCAAAACCATAAAATGGCGCTTCTGAGGATTATAGAGTGGATTATGTTTCTGCGGAGACAGTATAGCATCTATCATTCTGAAGGGAATTATTGCGGATATTGGTAAAATATGCAATTTATTTAGAGAGAATAGCAAATCAACGTACTTACAATCAAGTTACGTCGACGATGAAGGAGTTTCAAAGTGTTATTGAGAACTTTAATAGGTAAAATGAGGTAATGGAACTATATCTTCGGACATGGTGGTGAAAATTATTGTTAGAAGGACTAAGAAGTGCGCAAAAGAGGAATATCGGCAATCTGGTTTTACATTATGGGAGTTGCTGTTGGTTCTTTTCCTCATGGGAGTGATTCTGACCTTGGGCACGCCCCATTTTGGTTCAGCGACGAATCAGGTTTGGATGCGTATCGATCTAGCCAACAAGGAAAGGATTGAAGGAGCTGCCCAACTTTACCGGATTGATATGGGAACTTATCCACTAAGTGTTGCGGATTTGGTTTACCCCCCGATGGGGGTGAGTGGCTGGCGTGGCCCTTATTTGGGCGAAATACCCATAAATCCCTTTAATACTACTCAGGTGTATCAGATCAATGCTTTGGGGCAAGTGAAATAGAAGGATAGCTCACAGATTATTTTGGGGAAGGAAGATGCAAGCAGAAAACATTAAGGGGAGGGATGACGACGGATATACCGAAGGCCTCGCAAGGGTATGTGCTGTTTGATGTGTTGCTGGCCCTGTTTCTTTTTTCCTTAGGGTTTGCTGTGCTCTTTGGTTTGACAGAGGGAGCGGTTTCCGAAGCACGGCAAGCCTCTACCCTCATGGAGGGAGCTAATCTAGCGCAGGAAATCATGGATCGCTTGGCTGTCCGGAATTGGAGTGATAATATCGCCCGGCAAGTCTGTATACCGGGAGGGACGGTGGAAGGAAACGAAGGGAAATTCCGCTGGCTGATTGTGTCGAATTGGGATGATCTCCCACAACTATTGAGAATCAGTGTGGAAGTGCGTTGGGTTGAGATGGGAAACCCTGCCTGGTACAAGCTGGAGAGCCTTTATGCTGTTGAATAGAGGGGGGTTCTACTCAGAATGTGGTTTCACTCTCCTGGAAGTTTTATTGGCCTTAGTAATTTCCGGGATTTTGCTTATAACTTCGCTGCGCCTAATGACGGATCAGTGGCGGGGGGCCCGTGCCCTGAAAAATCATTTGGAAGTGCACTACTCCGTTATGACGGCTGGAAAAACCGTTTCCGATGCGATTCGGATGGCGGAAACCGTGGAATGGATCAAAGAATCTGGAGTGTTAAAGGTTTTGCCGCTGCCTAATGATGCTAACCTGGTACCCACGCTCGACTTATATTTCATTGATGATTTGGATCGGGAGGGGACGAAAGACCTTTATTGGAGACACTTAGGCGTTGCGCAGCCGTTGGCAAGTTATATAGCGCAATGGGAATGTAGGGAGGTGGAACCGGGGTTGTGGGAAGTATTCTTGGAGGCAAGTGTAGATGGACAAAGTACGACGTGGCGGGGAGTCATCTGGAGGCGGACGTATTCTCCCGTGTCTCCAATAAGCACAGGTCAACTGGATATGCTACCCTTCTTATCCTTCTTCTTTTGACGACTTTGTCAGGACTGGGGATGGAAGGGTATCTGAAGGCCAATGCGGAGAACCGAATGGTAAGACGGGAAACTCAGAGCAGACAGGCTCTCTACGCGGCTGAAGGGGGAGTCGAGTGGGCGAAAGCCCATCTGCTTGTTAACTCCGATTTGCGGCAGGGCAGCTTATCTTTAGCTGCCGGACGGGTTGATATCGTAATTGAGCCAAGTGGAGGGGGTCTCAAAGTAACTTCGGAGGGCCATTCTGGCTTAGCTGTTCGAAAAATTGAGGAAATACTGGAGTTAGATACCGGGAAATGGGTCATGAAGAGCTATCAGGAGTTACACAGGTAACATGAAGAAAAATAATGAATTTGGTCAGTATTTACTCGCAGGCAGCTATATTGACTCCCAGGAATTGGCGGGGGGATTACAAGCTGCGTTGGAAAGCGGCGAACCGATCGGTGAGGTTCTTGTACGCATGGGCGTATTGCCCAAAGCGAGGTTAGCGGAAGCCGTCCGCAGATATCTGGGTATCCCTGAGATTTCCCTGACCCGAGTCATGATTGACCCAATGGTTGCGGGGTTAATTCCGGAAGAAATGGCTCTTCGCTATACCCTTATCCCCTTTGAACGACGTTCGGGGATCTTAAGAGTCGCCATGTTAGATCCTACCAATGAACGTGCTCTTCGCGATGTCCGGATGTTCACCGGATTAGAGGTCGAGCCGGTCTTTGCCAAGACAGAGGAAATCCAAACCGCAATTCGACAGTGTTTAACGGTGGAGCAATCGGTTGCCCGACTTGCGCATCTTGAAGACAAAACTATGAAAGATCAGGCAGTTTGGTTGATTAAGCCCGGCGACGTTGATTCTCAGGAAGAAGATGCGCCTACCCTAAAATTGGTCTATTCTGTGTTGCACGAGGCGGTTGTGCAAGGGGTAAGCGATATACATTGGGAACCTCGTAAAAATGATTTTGTGGTGCGCTATCGCATCGATGGTAAACTAATCAGGAAGCATGTCCTGGCAACGAATGCTGCACGGAGTGTTGTCGCCTGTTTAAAAGTCATGGCGCAAATGGATGTTGCGGAACGCCGTATTCCTCAGGATGGCCGCATGACATTTAGGGCAGGGCATCGGCGTGTAGATGTTCGGATGTCCTCGATGCCTGTTGTTTATGGGGAAAAAATCGTAGTGCGTATTCTGGACCCGGCAATGGCTCAGCGTTCGCTGGGTGACTTAGGCATGCGTTCAGAAGTTGAGTCAGGGGTAAAAATCCTGTTAAAACGGACAAACGGTTTAATCCTGGTCGTCGGACCAACGGGAAGCGGTAAAACCACAACCCTCTACGCCTTGCTCAGTGAACTTAATGCCGAGGAGCAAAACATCATTTCGATTGAAGAGCCTGTAGAATACCAGCTTCCAGGGATAAACCAGGTTCAGGTCAATCTTCCGGCAGGACTTAGTTTTGCGGTTGGCTTGCGGCATATCTTGCGCCAGGACCCGGATGTGATCATGATCGGCGAAATCCGTGATCAAGAAACAGCCAAAATAGCCATTACAGCTTCCCTGACAGGCCATTTGGTTTTATCCACGCTCCATACCAATACAGCCGCAGAAGCCCTGGTTCGACTTATGGACATGGGGATAGAACCGTATCTCCTGGCGTCCGCCGTCAGCGGGGTTTTATCCCAACGCTTGGTTCGCCGCTTGTGTGAACACTGTAAGACGACATACCCAATATCTGCGGCCGAGAAAGGAGCGCTTCGCTTACCGGCATCTATTACCCTGCTATATCACTCCAGCGGCTGCCCGGAATGTTTTGGAACTGGGTTTCGGGGCAGGATTGGGATTCACGAGTTATTACGATATAATCAAGAGATCAGGGAACTTGTGCTTTCTCACCATAATTCTCGGGACATTGAGCAACAGGCGATAGCTTCCGGAATGCTCACAGTCTTTGAAGATGGGCTGTTGAAGGTGATCCAGGGATTGACGACAGCGGAAGAAGTACTACATGCTGTTTCTGAAATTGAAGGGTAAGAGGAGTTATTAGAGATGCTTTCACTTGATGAACTGATGAAGTTGGCGGGAGAAAAGAAGGCCTCGGATATCCATTTGACGGCGGAGAAGCCTCCAGTTTTGCGTATTGATGGTTCATTGATTACACTTCAAACGGAAAAACTTATTCAATCTGATTTAGAAACGTTTGCCCATTCCCTCATGAATGAGCAACAGACCAGGAGATTTGCCGAATTCGGCGAATTGGATCTCTCGTATAGTATACCGGGGGTTGGACGCTACCGGGTCAATGCTTTTCGGCAACGGGGATCGATCGGCGTGGTAATTCGTTTGATTCCCTTTGTTATTCCCAGTCCGGAAACCCTGGGGCTTCCGCCGGCGAGTATTGAGTTGGCTAAATTACATAAAGGGTTGGTGCTGGTGACCGGCCCAACTGGAAGCGGTAAATCGACTACTTTGGCTTCTTTAGTCGACTTCATTAACCGGACGAGGGCTTGTCACATTGTAACGATTGAAGATCCTATCGAATATTTACATCGTCATAAATTAAGTTTGGTTAATCAACGGGAAGTCGGAAACGACACCGCGTCGTTTTCCAATGCCTTACGCGCCGTATTGCGGCAAGATCCGGATGTAATTTTAGTCGGGGAGATGCGAGATTTGGAAACCATTGCCACTGCTGTGACCGCCGCTGAAACCGGTCACTTGGTCTTCAGCACACTGCATACCAATGATGCGACCCAGTCGGTGGATCGGATGATTGATGTTTTTCCAACGCATCAACAGCAGCAAATCCGCGTGCAGCTTGCTGCCGTCTTGCAGGGGATATTGTCTCAGCAATTGTTTCCCAGAGCGGATCACCAAGGGCGCGTGGCGGCCATTGAGGTTATGTTGGTCACGCCGGCGGTGCGCAGCCTGATTCGTGAGGGAAAAACCCATCAACTGTCTACCGTTATCCAGACAAATGCCAAGCTGGGTATGCAAACTATGGATAAAGCCATTATGGACTTAGTTCAAAAGGGCCTTGTTGCATATGACGTTGCCCAGGAAAAGCTACAGAATCCCGATAGTTTTAGGAGATGAGTAGACAACGTTTTGTCTGGAAAGCTGTTGACGCGAAGGGGAGAATTCAGCGCGGGGTATGGGCAGGGGCTGAAATTTCAGAGGTTCAAATGCGCTTAAGGGATGAAGGGTACTTTCCAGTGGCTATTCGAACAAGTCACAATTGGCTAAGCGTATTGTTACCGTCCAGTACGAATTTCCAGTGGAACCATTTCGCCCGCAGATTAGCTACTCTCCTGGAAGCCGGCATTCCCTTACTTCAAGCTTTGGAGATCATGACCTTTCATGAAGAAAAATTAACATTTCAACTGGAACAATGGAAGAGCATCAAGGAACGAGTGGAAGAAGGCAGCGACTTGTCGGAAGCCATGTCTCTTCTGAATCCGTCCCCTAACTCGTTTGTACTCTCCATGATCAAGGCCGGGGAATATACTGGAACACTGGGAAAAGTCCTCAGCGAAGTGGCCGATGAGTCAGATCAGGAATCCGTTTATCAGAAAAAGATAAAGGCTGCCCTGACCTACCCCATGCTTTTGGTTTTTGCTGTGGTTGTTGTCCTTTACGTACTCTCGGTTTGGGTACTCCCAATGTACGAAAAACTCTTTCTGAGCATGGGCGCGGAATTACCCTTTTTAACCAGAGCCATTTTTACCTGTGGCCGCCAACTCCCCATGTTTTTGTGGAGCGGACTTGGGTTGATCAGCGGTGGCTTGCTGGTTGTGAAACTCACCGGCCCAAGTTTTTGGAAAAAGCGTCTGGAGCGCATCCTGGGAAGACTTCCTTATATTGGAAAGGTGTATCGTCTCCGCGATTTGGTACAATTTAATCGGATGTTGGGTCGCTTATTAATTGCTGGAATTCCCTTGTTGGAAGTGCTTCGCTTAACGGCAGGAGCGTTGCGTGGTTCTGAGATGCTTGAATTAATGAACCAACTAATAATACACGTTCGACAGGGAAAACGTATGGCCCCTTTACTGCATGCAAGCAGGGTTTTTCCCAGGGAGGGGGCGGAAATGATCGCGGTCGCTGAGGAAGCGGGACAATTGGAGCGGATGCTCCACTATGTCACCCAAATGTTTAGTCGTGAGCTTGAGGATCAGCTTGATCGGTTAACGCGTCTGATTGAACCGGCGCTTATTTTCGTTGTAGCGGGACTGATCGGCCTGGTTGCAGCGGGAGTAATGCTTCCTGTTTTTGATCTTGGTTCACAGCTGAAATGACAATATGATCATTGGATGAAAAGGGTCGTTATGAAGATGAAGGGAGGTTACGCGGGATGAATTATTTCAAGCGGGACAATGGGTTTACCCTAATTGAAGTGCTTGCCGTGCTGATTATTATCGGTGTCTTGGGCGCTATAGCAGTTCCTAAATTGCTGTCAAGTACAGTATCTGCTCGGCAAAAAGCGGATGTAGCGACAGCACACGAGGTTAAAACGGCGCTGGATCGTTATCAAGTCGAAAACGGAACATATCCTACAGATTTGACGGGAAGTGGCGGAGTAGTATCTAGTGCGAGTTTCATCCCCAAATACATTAGTAAGTTGGACAAATCGACCACGCAGCAGAATGCCGCTAATGAGAAAAAGGGGTTTGGAGTAGTTAGTGTTCCGGCTGACGCGGCAGATCCCATGAAAATGACTATTCCTGATACCGTGACCAACACGATTATGATTTATCTGAATAGCAATGGTTTGGCAGCCGAAGTTCGGGTTTATGATGAAGGTTTAGCTGAAGTCCTTTGGTCGTCGGCTGACTAGCATTCATCTGGGACAACAACTCAACTCCAACATTAAAGCGTAGAAATACAACTTGAAAAGGGTGCAAGACATTGTATTTGATGAGTATAACACTTGGGCTATCAGGGCTCCTGTTTGGCAGTTTCCTGAATGTGATCATCTATCGTGTCCCGCGTGGGGAATCCATAGTTTCGCCCGGTTCACATTGTCCTACTTGTGGACACACTCTAAGGGCATGGGAACTCATTCCGGTAATTAGCTTTCTGATCCAGAAAGGGCAGTGTCGTGGCTGTCGGGCCCGTATCTCATGGCGTTATCCAGCAGTTGAACTTCTTACAGGGATTCTCTTCTTTCTAACTGCAACGTTAAGTTTGAGTACGGAGACCCACCCGGCCAGACTACTCTTAAACCTGGTTTTTGTCGCCGTACTGATAGCCTTATCCTTCATTGATCTGGATACGTTCCGTTTGCCGGATGTCCTGACCCTTCCCCTTTTAGGAATTGGATTACTGGGAGCTTTTCTCATACCGGGAAATCCGAGCGGATGGGAGAGCGTGCTCAGTGCCTTGGGTGCAGGGGGTTTATTCTGGGGCATTGCCCGAGTTTATCCACAAGGGATGGGACTTGGGGATGTAAAACTGGTTGCTGCCCTAGGAGCTTTTTTAGGGTTCCCCTCAATCTTCCTGGCAGTTTTTATGGGAAGTTTGGTGGGAGTGCTTGTCGGCATTTTTTTCCTCTTTAAAGGGCAAAAACGTTTTCGTCAACAGATTCCCTTTGGACCCTATCTTGCATTGGGAGCAATCTTTGCGTTATTGTGGGGGACATGATCGAGGATCGTGATTCGAGGATCGAGATTCGAACGACAGACTACGAATAGAAACTAAAAACCACGAACCATGAACTTCACTCAAGGCATTCGAACCTCGAACTTCGCGCCACGTGCCACGATCAAGGTATTCGTACCACGAATCTCGAACCTCGAACTTCGATCAAGGTATTCGTACCACGAATTTCGAACCACGAACTTCGATCAAGGGGTGTTCTTTATGCGAAAAAGGTCAGTGGTCTTTGAATTGACTGATGGTGAGATTCGGGCCTTTTGGTTTTCAGTCCATCTTTTTAGGAAGCAAGGTCATAGTTCTACAGCAGTCAAGTTTGACCGCCTTCCTATCCCGGTTGGAGTCATCGAACAGGGAAACGTGCGCAATGAAAATGTTTTAATCGATATCTTATCGATTTATGGGGCACAGCGCCCTGGTGAAAGTCAGAAGGCGTATTTGGCAATCCCTCTGCAACAAGGATTTATTCGTTCGTATACGTTGCCTTGGATTCCTCAGCGGGACAGGAAATCGGCAATCTCTCTGTTGGTCGATGAAGAGATTGCCATTGCGAGATCGGATTTACTCTTTGATTTCCTTGTACTATCCGAAGAAAAACACAAAGGCCTGCAAGTTTTACTGGGTGCAACACGACAAAGTTTACTTGATCGGTATGTTTTTATCTTTGGACAAGCGGGGTTTAAGGTCAGCGGCGTTGATTTCGCCTTTTCTATTTTAGGGCAATCCTTAGGATTTGAACCGAACGAAGATGTACTTTACCTTCAGGGAGAGTCCGACTCCTTTCAAATTGTCTTGTTTCGTGGAGCGGTCCCGGAAAGTGTACGTTCTTTGAACGAGCGGGCGGAAGAGTGGGAAAACGAGATTCGGCGTTTTCTATTGTACTATAGAACACAGCACCCGGATCTTAATTTAAAACGTTTGGTTTGGAGTGGGGACTCTGTGGCAGAGCGCCTGGCGCATGGAATGCTAACGTCAAATCATGTCTCAGCCGTAGAGCAAGCCGAGCTAAGGAACGTTCCCGATTCCTGGCGAAAGGTCTTCGAGGGAAATATGGGGTGGGGCGAGGCGGCTGTTGGCTATGGAATACGAATTTCTGCCCATCGTCCGGGGCTTAATCTTTGGCGCCAACCAAATAGGGCTCAGACGGTTCAACGAAGGTACCTAGGGATGGCGCTGTTCATATGCGCTCTATTTATGATCGGAACTGTAATTTGGTTTGCACTTTATCAAATGGCGTTGCCCTTAAAACAAGAGGTTCAACAGATTTCTCGCCAAGGCGCTATGATTGAGGCGCAGGTCAAACATCAGGAAGATCTCGAAACGGCCTGGAATAAGGTAAAGATTCACACTGAGAGAATCGGAGATGGCCTGGCTCAAATTCAGACCATGCAAGCCTTGCCGGGGGCGGAGCTGAAAATTGAGCAGGTGATTTACAAGCAAGGCAGCATGTCCTTACGCGGAAGCGCCAAGGATGCCAGAAGTGTTCAAATCCTGATCCGTACCCTGCGGACTATGGGCTGGGAACAACCTGCCTTGTCGAGTTATAAATTGACGCCACTAAACAGCGTCGAGTTCACTATAAGTGCTAAACGTGGGAGAGCTGGAGTGGAACCGGGTACATCGGGAGAGGGAGGATAAACCATGGCTTATTCCTCAATTGAAATAAATCTTAAACGATTGCTGGCTCCTTCGGCGATCCCTCTATTGCAGTGTCTTTCACTACGCAGGGTGAAGGGAATCAGCGTGGGTTTTTTGCTCTGCACGGTCTTGGGATTTCTGTTGCTCTGGCAACCGGCCTACTTTCAATTGCGGTCATTGCAAAAGGAAAAAACCTATTGGCAACACGTCTTGACCATAGGGGCTACAGACACTAAAACGGACACCAAGGCGGCCAATATTCCCACGATGGGCCAATTACCTGACCTTATAGAGCAGTGTCGTGAGGCGTTTGTTCAAGAGGGGGTGGACGTAGTTGCCTTAAATGTTGAACGGTTTGGTGAGCGGCGGGAAACCGGCAGCGGGGCAAGTTTGGATTACAGTTTAGTTCGCTTACATTTACGTGGCAACTGGGAGGGAATTGTCACGTCACTCAAGGTGCTTGAAGAAACGCAGGAGGGCAACATTCATCTTCAGGAAGTGGTTTTGGAGGCAGCCGGCGGTGAAACACTTCTCCAGATTTATTTCTGCACGGGGGACTGACACTCCAGCCGGCAGGAGAAGGAGGACCTTGTGAAGTGCAAATTATGCTTGGTAATATGGACATTGTGCTCTCTCCTGTAGTCTTTAATATTGAAAATACTATGCTACAGGATGAAATTGTGATAAAATTTCGGGTGTGATGAGGAAGTGATAATTTGGCAGGAATATGGATATTTCATGGTCCTAATTTAAACTTGTTAGGACTACGTGAACCAGAACATTACGGGTCGCGTACCTTGGCGGAGATTAATCAGGAAGTGTTAGCAACAGCGAATCTGGCGGGGATTAACGCGGAATGCCGGCAAACGAATCACGAGGGGGAGCTTTTGGATTGGATACAAGCTTTAACGGCGGATGATTTTTTAATTCTGAATCCTGGGGCTTGGACGCATACAAGTTATGCAATGCGTGATGCCATTAGTGCGGTAAGGGTTCCAACGGTAGAGGTTCATCTTTCCAACATTCATGCGCGTGAAGCATTTCGAGCTAATTCTGTTATTGCTCCGGTCTGTATCGGACAAGTGTCAGGCCTGGGAGCAGACGGTTATTTTTTAGCGATGAGTTATGCCATCGCTTACCAAGATCGACGAGAAAAGGCATAAATGCGATGTGCGAAGTGCGAAGTGCGATGTGCGGACCACGGACCACGGACCACAAACTACGAAGTTCGAACCTCGAACCTCGAACTTCGCAAAGGGGGGGTGCATCATAAGTCGGTTACAACGAATGCGTCAACAGATGCACGAAGAAAAAATTGACGCTTATGTGGTTCTTCGCCCGGAGAATGGACGGTATCTGAGCGGGTTTTCAGGTGGGGAAGCAACCCTGTATATTACGGCGGAAAAGACTTTTTTGCTGACGGATTTTCGTTACATAGAACAGGCAAAGGGCGAGGCTCCTGAGTTTGAAATCATTAAGACGGGACAGGACCATTTTGAATCGTTGGCGGAAATTGGGCGACAGGCTCAGCGGGTTGGCTTTGAAGGAGACTTTGTCACCTATGTGAACTTCGGAAAACTAAAAAATGCCCTCCCCCAAGCGGAACTTCTTTCTCTACCCAATCTTGTTAATCATTTGCGTTCGGTGAAAGATCAGACGGAGATAGAGCTGCTTCGTCAAGCCGTAACAATTGCAGATGAAGCTTTTGCCAAGGTCTTAAAGTCGATTGAAATTGGTCAGACGGAAGAAGAGATTGGACTTGACTTGGAATATGCCATGCGCCGGGCTGGGGCAAGCGGAGGTTCTTTTGAATTTATCGTGGCTTCGGGCGTTCGTTCGGCCTTACCCCACGGCACGGCCAGTTCCAAGAGGATTCGTTTAGGCGAGTTCCTGATGATGGATTTCGGAGCAGTCTATCAAGGCTACTGCTCTGATATAACGCGGACGGTGTTTTTGGGCCAACCGGAGGACCAGCATCGGGCAGTTTATGAGGTCGTTTTGGCAGCACAGCGGGCAGGGATTGCGGCGGTTGCACCGGGGCGGACCGGAAAAGAAGTAGATGCGGCAGCCCGGAGAATCATTGAAGAGGCTGGCTATGGCGATTACTTCGGACACGGCTTGGGACACTCCGTGGGGCTGAACATTCATGAAGGGCCAAATCTGAATATGCGCGAAGAACGCCTGCTTGAACCGGGTATGGTTATTACTGTCGAACCGGGCATTTATATCCCGGATTGGGGCGGCGTCAGGATTGAAGACATTGTTTTGGTGACCGAAAATGGTTGCGAAGTCTTGACCCAAGCACCGAAAGAATTCATTATCCTTGAGTGAAGCAAGAGGCTCTTCCAAGTATTCGACATTAGAAGGGAGAAGCTAACCAGACTGGAATATAGGGGGAAAAAGGCATTTATGATTTCTACAAACGATTTTAAGACAGGTGTAACAATCCAAATAGACGGGGATGTTTATTCAGTGGTTGATTTCCAGCACGTTAAACCGGGTAAGGGGGCGGCCTTTGTCCGCACTAAGTTGAAAAACGTGAAAACGGGCGGAGTTGTAGAGCGGAAGTTTAATGCCGGAGAAAAGGTAGCGAAAGCCCGCGTTGAGCGCCGGGATATGGATTACCTTTATAAAGACGGAGAACACTTCGTAGTCATGGACAAGGAAACTTATGAACAAATATCTCTGACAGCGGAGCAAATAGGGGACGGGGTTAAGTGGCTGAAAGAAAACATGACCTTAGGGGTACTCTTTTTTGATGTCGAGGTTATCGGAGTCGATGTGCCAAATACTGTCCAACTTGCCGTTGCCGCTACCGAACCGGGCGTAAAAGGGGATACGGCAACCGGAGGATCAAAACCCGCAACCTTGGAAACCGGTGCGGTGGTTCAAGTTCCTTTCTTTGTTAATGAAGGGGATGTGCTGATCATTGATACCAGGACAGGGAACTATGTTCAACGTGCCTAGTTCTACTGCAATATTAGTCAATAAATGAAATTCTTTTGTACTTTGAGTGCTACGGACGTGATGTTATTACCGTAGCACTTGTTGGTCTGTTACGAGGCACGTTAATAGCCTTTTTTAGGCTGAAATTTTGGCCATTTTATTGGGTGCGAAACTTCAGGGGTTATGTTATACTAAAATAAATTGGAACAAGGTGCTCTTTAGCTTGGCGAATTACAGAGAATCGGGTTAAGGAATTGCAGAATTATGCAAGCCAAAGTTAATGGACGAAAAGAGTGAGGACTAACCGTAGTGGTTTGCCCTTTGTGTGGTGTGCCCGACATGGGTGTTGTCTCGTGAGGCGAAAGTATGAGTAGTAAAAGGGAAACGAAGAAATATGCCGAAGCACTATATGAAGCAAGAAAGGGAGATATGTAAAAGTGATAATTTCACTGAATGGAAAAACACCTAAGATTCATCAAGATGCTTTTATTGCGCCAAATGCTACAATAATTGGCGATGTGGAGGTGGAAGCAGGGGCTAACATCTGGTTTGGGGCTCAAGTCCGTGGTGATGATGGCTCGATTTTTATCGGGGCCCGTGCCAGTATTCAAGATAATGTGGTAATCCATGTGGCGCCGGGCGGGCAAACGATCATCGAATCTGATGTACTTGTCGGGCACGGAGCAGTGCTGCACAGTTGTACTCTTAAAAAGGGTTGTTTTATCGGGATTAATTCCGTAATCCTGGATAATGCTGTCGTTGGTGAAAAAGCGATGGTTGCTGCGTTGAGTTTGGTACTAAACAACTGCGAAATACCGGCTCGTCATCTGGCTGTCGGGGCGCCGGCTCAAATCAAAAAGGAAGTTTCCGGTGAGTCTTTGAGAGTAGTAGAATTGGGGCCTGTCTTATATGCTGAAAATTCACAAATATACCGGGAGCAAGGAATCGGCTTACCCGGACAAGCAGAGCAGATTTGAACCTGTTTGTGGAACAAACAGCCGGGGATAGTTGAATCAAAAAAATATGCGTTGATGAGAAGATTTTATCTTCTCTACCAACGCATTAAATATTTGTTCGTCAAATTCTTCAAACAATTGGAGGATCAGCACTCTTGTGAATGGTAAGCGTAAACTACGGCGGCGGATTGTCAGTGAATCGGCAGAATGAGACAATATCCCAAAGTATTTAACTGTTGATTTTATTATACCTCTATTATACCTCTATTTATTAATCGTTTTTTAATAGTTTTCTATATTTTTCCTAGTTTTATGTTCAACGCATATTCCTTTTCAGGGTTTTCTCTTGGGTCTAGGCGGATGAGGTACAAAATGTTACTATGTATATTAAGTATAAAAATTGAAATCATTATAGAGAAGATTGGAGGATAGAATATGCTGCTGTTTGAAAAAGAAAAGTCCATTAGCATTGAACAAGAGGATACTAACATAAAGATTATCGTCCATTTAAAGGACTACTTCCACGAGATAAAAAGTACTGTAACCTTTGATAGTAATTTTACGATGATCTTGGCCGCAAAAATTCAGATAATTAAAGTTCCCTGGGATTTATGTTATGAAGTTGCATCAAAAATGGAAGGTCTTGTAGGTTTGAAAATCCAAAATGGAATTAAAGAACAGGTGCAGAGAATACTGGGAGGGTCTATGGGCTGCGTGCATTTGGTGGAACTTGCTATGGATTCAATCACAACCGTGGTTCAACTTCGGGATTTCCACCTACTGCCCAAAACAATGCCCTACGAAGAAAAAATGGAAAAAATCAGGGAAATGTATAAGGGGATATGCCACGCTTACAGTAGCTATGACAAAAACCCCAAATTACTGAGGGAAAATTTGCAAAGCCAACTCAATTAAATCCAAAGGAAGTGGCCCAAAGCACATGGGGCCATCCTTTTTTCTTTATTATTTTTAACATCGTGCGGCCGGGGAATCCGACTTGGGCAGGCTGCAAAAACCCCGAATTCACATATTTTACGGTTCTTTGGCAAAAGGTGTGCTGTCGGAATGACCTTACCGCGATTTTATGGACTGTATACTTTAGAAACATAAGTATAATAGGGTGGGCCTTATCAAATCATGAATAAGGTTATGTCAATTTTGTTTAAGATAATTATACCAAATAAAAAAAGCCACTATCTTTAGCGGCTTTGAAGCTAATATAAGAGCACGTAATGATCTACATAACACCAGTATAGATCGCTTATTACCTAACTAGGATCTTCCGACCATAATCAAGCAGGTTACCACCTATACTTATGATTCGTTCGACCTTGCAAGATATCTACCCAGCTATATAAAACCTTTCGGCTGTAGATAACCGACTCTTTACACATGCATATATCTTTAGACATATGATTGAGTATGAAAATTCCAACACCAGATATTCTTCGTGAGTATTCATCTTTGATCGAGCAGTACAGCATTGATGAGTATTTTGTGGATTTCTCGAACATGGAACGTTTATATAATGACCCTGTGGAAGCCGCCTACATAGTGAACTCGTTCAACTAAAGTTGAACATCGAGTCTTCGG
>JBAQLX010000560.1:0-4718 GCA_049302315.1 Desulfosporosinus sp. | reverse complement strand
TGTCCAGATGGTGATGGGTTTGTTTGTGATTTCTGCGGTTCTCGCTCCGATCACAACGGTTTTGCATACTCCATTGGAGATGGAAATACCAGCCTGGACAGCCACAACCCCCCAGGATTTACCGGCCATAGTCACGGAAGGGCAAGGACTAAAATTGGCACGGGATGCTGTCCAGGAGCAATACCGTCAGATTCTTGTGCATCAGATTAAAGCCCTCGCCCTAGGCTCTGAGGGAGTCGAGGGGGCGGAGGTCGTCGTTGAATTTGAAGAGGGGGCGGACGGCTTAACGGAGCAGCCGAAGATAGTTCTGATTGAAGTTACACTTACTTCGGCCAAAGGAGAAATATCTCCGGTCCAACCCATTACGATCGGACAATCCCCTCCCCCTACGCAAAACCAGTCCCCCAGGGCCGATAGGGTGCGGGAAAGGATTGCCGAGCTAATGAGCATTTCCAATGAAAAGATTATCGTTCAGGAAGGTTAGAAAGAATAAACAAGTTTGGAAGGAGATTCTGAATATGAAGATAATTAAAGATATTTCATCATCTAACAAAATGCTCATCGGATTCGTTGCACTCATCGCGCTTGGGATGTCACTCATTTACTTCGGTAAAGAGCCTGTAACGCCTGCCCAGGGAATACTGTCCAAGTCTGCCGAGACAACTCCCTTGGCGACCTCCACGACAAAAATAGGCGCTTTGGAAAAAGAATTGGAGAGCAAACTACAAGCCAATTTATTGCAGATGGAAGGAGCAGGTAAGGCGCTGGTCTCGGTAAGCTTTTCAACTGGATTGAAAACCGAGTATGCGCGTAATGAGAATGTTACTAAACGAACTTCGAAGGAAACAGATAAAACGGGAGGAACTCGGGAAACGACGGAAGTAACGCAAAATAATCAAGTAGTCATGCCCAGTGGTTCAGCCCAACCGGTTATGGTAATGGAAGATCGTCCGGAGGTTGCAGGGGTTTTAATTATTGCGGAAGGAGCCAGGGACGCAAAGGTGAGAGAGAGGATTCATACGGCTGTCCAAACGCTCCTTAGTATACCAGGGTCTAAAATTACCGTCGTGCCGATGGGAGGTTCATAACGTATGTTTGATAATCGATTAAAGCGACCAGTCATCCTGTTTATCGGACACATTAATAAGATGTGGTTGGGAGGACTCATGAGTTTGGTGGTGATCCTTGCGGCACTTGGGATTTGGATGATGAAGGCCGAACCGCCTGCCTATTTTTCAGTCCAATCAAGTTTACCTGTCAATGCTTCCGTGGAGGACAATTCGATTCAATTCGAAGTTGAAACAGTTAAGCAAAACGATGCAGGGGAAAACTATTTTGTGAATTATCGCTTGAAACGGGAACAGTTTCGCCATGAAACAAAAGCTATGCTCTCGGAGTTGCTAAACTCAACGGTAGAAAAGAATAAAGGACAAGCACAAGAAAAATGGCTTGAACTCAGTACGAAAATACTTAAGGAAGGAGAAGTCGAGAATCTTCTCAAAATAAAAGGGTTTCAAGATGCTGTGGCGGATGTCTTTCCGGAAAACGTTACAGTAATTGTTTATGCCCCTAGCTTAACGTCGAATGAAGTCAGCATCATTCAGGACATCGTCGTCCGGGTAACAAAAGTTCGACTGGATAAAATTACAATATCAGTTAGAAAATAGAGGAGACATTTAGGCGGCTTTCTTTTTGTATATAATGTGAGCCATGGGTATGGCTGTAACCTATCAGTGTAAATAGGCTGTATGAAAACTAAGATTAATAAAGCCTTGACAATAGTATATACTAAAATATATACTTTAAATGAGGTGATTAGAAATGGAAACTGCAAAATTATTTGTTAATGGTCAGAGCCAAGCTGTCCGGCTACCGAAAGAATACCGTTTTTCGGGTAACGAAGTATATATTCAAAAAGTGGGTAATACTGTTATGTTGTTTCCAAAGGAGCGTGCATGGGAAACCTTTCTTAACGGACTTAACAGCTTTTCTGATGATTTCTTTGCAGGCGGACGTAATCAGGGTGTTCAAGAGCCGAGGGAGACGTTATGAAATACATGCTGGATACGAATATTTGTGTGTATCTCATAAAGAAAAAACCAGAAAATGTACTCATAAATCTCCATTCGTGCATAGGCGGCGGTGTTGCCATTTCTGCAATTACCCTTGCAGAACTCATACATGGCGTAGAAGCAAGCGCATATCCGGGAAAAAACGCACTTGCACTAAATCAATTTCTGTCTATTGTGAACATTTTGCCGTTTGATGATGAAGCGGCTGCAGAATACGGGAAAATTTGCGCAACATTACGGCGACAAGGAACTCCGATTGGATCTATGGATATGTTAATTGCAGCACATGCGAAGGCTAAAGGGCTTATTATCGTCACTAATAATGTCCGTGAATTTGAGCGAGTTGAGGGACTTGGGCTTGAAAATTGGGTTAGTGAATGAAAGCTCGTCGGCATAGCTTAGCTGACAAAGAGAAGACAAAAACGAAGCACTTCATTGTGAAGCGCTTCGTTTTTCGCTTTCCGTACCGGCTTGGGGTATGGTTCAATAAGTTTCCCTATTAAACCGCGCCTTTAGGAGGCTTTCTTTTGTTATATAATTTGAACCATAGGTTATCAGGCAAGGGGCTGTGTTTTAACACGGTTCCTTGTTATCTCCCACACTAAGAATATATAAGGGCATAGAATGAATTACAAAAATGTTCTGTCGGATTACTATATTTGAAATTTCTCAAACTTGAAATTTTCTTAATACATGTATAAAGGGAAGTAATAAGGGCAATATTTAGTTTTAGCAGAGCATATACTTGACATATGACAAGTATATGCTTATGATGTACACTGAGGGGTGGTGTCGATAATGCAGACAAAAGTCATTCTTGAAAAACAAGATCTTACATATCTGTCTTGGACGAAAATCCGGAATTCTTCAGGAACAGCAGGATCTTTTCTTAAGTCATATTCTGACCTCGGCGGAGAGAAAGTCTATTATAAGCTTTCCAACTATGATGCTTATAAAGGGATTGTTGGCTATGAGTGCGTCAACGAACTGATTGTGGATCGTCTGCTGACCATCCTTGGGGTTGAGCATCTGAACTACCATCTAATACATGCGGACATTTTGATTGATGGGCAGCCCCATGAAACTTACCTTTGTGCCTCCTCCGATTTCAAGAAACGCGGCATAAGCAAGATTGCTCTGGATACATACTACCAGGCTGAACGAGAGGATGGTGAAAAACCGCTGGACTTTTGCCTGCGCAACGGTTGGTCGGAGTATATATGGAAAATGTTGGTTGTAGATTTTCTGATACTGAACAGAGACCGTCACGGGGCCAATATTGAGGTGCTGCGTAACTCAAAGGTAAAAACACTGCGCCTTGCACCGCTATTTGACCACGGTCTCTCCCTGATTTTCAACTGCAAGGATAAAGAGGCTGTCCATGCATTCGATATTATGGCAGATAAACCGGTGCAGTGCTTCGTCGGTTCCAAATCTGCGGAAGATAACCTGAAGCTGATTCCGAAAGACAGTTTACCGCGATTGAATCCTCTTCGGGAATCTAATCGTGCGATGCTGTTTACCGATCTGGAAACTGTTTTATCGCAGGTATGGATAGACAAAATATGGGAAATGCTTTGGAGGAGGTGGATGTTTTATGAAGATTTTTGCAATCAGGGATGAAAACGATCCTGCCGGCAAAGATATTGCTTTCCTGATCTACTACGAGCGGGATAAGCGGTTTTACATCGAGCTTCCGGAAAACGCAGACCCTTGGGAAACGCCGCTTTTACTGTCCTCCTTCCTGAAACGCGGCGAACAGACGGTAAACGCCTACTGGAGCAGAACGTGGGTGCAGCAGCGCATTACTCCATCCGACCGGCAGAATCTTGGGCAGATATTGAAAGATAACGGGCTGGAAGCCTACGATGAGTTTGATTTGCTAATGCTGGCAGACGGCCGCTGTGCTCAGGACGATTATTATCTGGTATCTGTCTCTGAGGCGGATCTGCCGGAGAGCTTTGTGCGGCGCTTTCAGAAGAAAGTAGAAGATGTCGTTCCACTCACAAAAAAACAGCTATTAGTCTTCTTTCAGGACGGGAATGTAAAAAAGTGTGATGTGGAGTCGCTTCTGGCAAACGACAAAGCCTTTTCGCCTATCTGGAAAGATGAGAATCTGTTCCGTAGCGTCAGTATACAGCCGGGTGGCTATGGAGTCTGTTGGGGTGAAAATTTGAATATCGCGGATGATGTGCTCTATGACTGCGGCAAGGATGTTCCGCTGTCCTTGGAGGACTTCCGGCGGTTCGTTGAAAGCCGGGTCGTCAACACGGCGGAAGCCGCTGAACTGCTCGGCTGTTCCCGGCAAAATATCGAAGATCTAATCCGCCGCAACAAGCTACACCTCATAAAAGCCACGCTAAAGAACAAGCTCTTTTTGAAAAGTGAAATCGTCCAGCGGAACTGGAAGTAAACCTTGCCTGAACACTTAATGACTTGTTGTATGACAAGTTCTTCCCTTCGCCGGCAAGCAAGACAAAAACAGTTGCTGTCCTTCGCATGAAAGCAACTGTTTTACTTTTCCGTACCGGTTTGGGGTATGGTTCAATAAGTTTCCCTATTAAACCGCGCATTTAATTGCAAGTTATTTTTTTTATGCAGGAAAATGACGTAATCAGCGCGAACATATGATTTCATAGTCGTGGT
>JBAQLX010000559.1:0-1831 GCA_049302315.1 Desulfosporosinus sp. | reverse complement strand
TCTTGAATATACGCGAAAGACTCGCGGATTATTTTGATGAATCTCATGAGGAGGACGTCTTCAATTATATCCCGCCGCAGGAGACCAACCAGATATTCACGCCGAAACAGGTCGTAAAGATGATGGTACAGAAACTCGAAGATGAAGACCCGCATGTATTTGAAGACCATGACAAAACCTTCATCGATCTTTTCATGAAGTCCGGCCTTTATATCACGGAACTGGTAAAGCGCCTGTTCAATAACCCCGTGATGAAAGAGAAGATACCGGACAATGATGAGCGGCTGAAACATATCCTTGAGAGGCAACTGTATGGGCTTGCACCCAGCGATATCATCTATCATATCGCCACAAATTATATTTTCAGTTTTGACACAGAGAACAGAATCAGCCGTAAGCATTTCAAGAATGTCGATACCAGACCTGCGGTCAAGGAAGGGAAACTCGATGAATTATTGGCTGCAACGTTCGAAGACTTGAAATAGCCATGAAAATATCAGAGTTGCAACGGAGGTGACTTTGTGAGTAAAGAAATATCAAAAAATAATGCCGAAGATTTCGGCGAAATCCTTACCATAATAGAAAAAGCACGGGAGAATACCTTTCGTGCTGTTAATCGTGAATTTATTTCGATGTACTGGGATATCGGCAAATATATTAGTGAAAAAGTAAAAAGTAGCGGCTGGGGGAAGTCCGTTGTCAAGGATTTTGCTGAATTCGTACAAAAACAATATATAGGCATCCAAGGCTTTTCTGCCTCAAACATCTGGCGTATGCGTCAATTTTATAATATTTATTCCGAAAATGAAAAACTCGCGCCACTGGTGCGAGAAATTAGCTGGACGAATAATCTTGTCATCATGTCGCGGGCGAAAACTGATGAAGCACGGGAATTTTATCTGTTGCTTGCGGCTAAAAACCGTTATTCCAAGCGAGAATTAGAACGGCAAATTGACAGTATGCTTTTTGTACGCACTATGATTTCCGATGAAAAAAACAAGCTTTTCATCGCCAATAATCAAGGCTTGACCGCGCTGCGTGACAGTTATGTTCTCGAATTTCTTGACCTGCCGCATAAGCATAAGGAAAATGTACTGCGAAAATCCATTGTCGCTCATCTGAAAGACTTCATTCTGGAATTCGGCAAGGATTTTTCTTTCGTGGGAGAGGAATATCGTGTTCAGGTTGGCAATAAAGATTTCTTTATTGACCTGCTTTTCTATAATCGTGAACTCTCTTGTCTTGTGGCTATTGAGCTTAAGGTTGGCGAGTTTAAGCCTGAGCATTTGGGACAACTGGAATTTTACCTCGAAGCTCTCGATAGTGATATTAAAAAACCGAATGAAAATCCGAGTGTCGGGCTGATTCTATGCACAGATAAAGACGATACGGTAGTTGAGTATGCTTTGCGGCGGAGCCTATCCCCCGCGCTTGTTGCTCAATATCAGCTTCACTTGCCGAATAAGGCACTGCTGGAGAACAAGCTGCGTGAACTGACTGAAATCGCTGAATCAGAAGGGGAAACCGATGACACAGACGATGACGACGAGTGAATTACTGAGATAAATTCCGACATATCTTAGGGAATGGAGGGGTGAACGATGGGTCACGAGCGCATTGGATTTTTGCCGCATACGAAGCAATGGCAAGGGATTGTTGACCAGCTTGCTTCGTTTGGCAGCGAAGAGATTTCCATAGCACAGATTGCGAATGAAACTCTGAACGCAGTCAAAAAGACCTATGAGGCAATGCCTTTTGATGAATCAGTCATCAAGGCTCTGTCTTTCTTGCCACGCTCTCCTATTCCGCAAATCTTGACAGTGAACTCGTT
>JBAQLX010000558.1:0-2316 GCA_049302315.1 Desulfosporosinus sp. | reverse complement strand
ATCCATGCCTGGTAGTTGCAGAATGTGAGCAGAGAAGAGGCACTTGAGGGGCTATAGAGAAGTTATGGAGGTGAGGCTAAAATAGATCTATGATATCTCATGCTTTAGTTTTTTGACGGATCTTTTATGGCCACTCAATTAATAATTAATTATATATAATGGCACTACGGCACAGTTAAATAAAAGATTAATCTATCAATCATTTAATGGCCGTATATCCCTCAGACGACGAACTCAGTGAGAGAATCCTCAATGAGCCAAAGCCTCTTTCACGACAGCAACGTCTAGCTGTGCTCTGTAATCACTCACACATTCGAATCATTGCAGGTGCAGGGGCCGGAAAGACCGAAACTCTGACTCGGCGCATTGTATATCTTCTTCTTTCAAAAAATGTAGATCCTTCGGACGTTGTCGCGTTCACGTTTACAGATAATGCAGCAGAAAGCATGAAAAGTCGAGTATACGAGCGAGTGAAACACCTTGGAGGTGATGATATCTGCGCCCGCTTAGGCGAGATGTTTGTAGGCACTATTCATGCATACTGCAACCGCCTTCTTCAGGACCACTTCGGATATGGTGATTGGGGTGCACTTGATGAGAATCAGGAAATGGCATATATTATGCAGGTCGGTTGGGATTTGGGCCTAGGACAAAATGGAAACTACTCCATAAACTGCGAAGACTTCCTTAGTACAGCTAACGTCTATTACAATGAGATTATTCCTGAAAGCCGTTTTAGGAGAAAGAGAGATATCGATTTTCTCGATAAAATTCACCACTACGAGACCTTGTTAGATAACCACAAACAACTAACCTTCAATCGGATGATCAGACTCGCCGTAGAAAACCTTCGAAAACATCCTGAGGTTGCAGAACACGTCAAGCATCTAATTGTAGACGAGTACCAGGATATCAATCATGTTCAGGAAGAGCTTATTCAATTAATTGGCACGAATGGGAATATATTCATTGTCGGTGACCCGCGGCAGACCATTTATCAATGGAGAGGCTCGGATGAGCGGTGTTTTGAGGAATTTGCCACAAAGTACCCAAATACGACCACCATCCATATTACAGAGAATCGACGCTCGACCGTGGCGGTGATAGAGACCGCAAATGGTTTTTCAGACACATTTTGTCGCACAAAGTATGACCATATAGATCCAGTTAGAACGGAACAGGGCAAAGTGCTCTTAACAGAAATGGATAGCGATGTCACCGAAGTTCGATGGATTGCTGATCAAATACAGTTGCTAGTCGATGCAGGAAAATGTGCCTATAAGGATATTGCCCTTCTCTTTCGCAGTGTCACTACTTCGGCGCCGCCTTTTATAGAGGAATTTAGACGTAGAGATATTCGATTCGTCGTAGGTGGAAAGGTAGGGCTATTCCGTCGGCTGGAGATTCTAGGTGTTGGGCAATTGTTTGCCTGGCTATGGAGCGATGGATTTTGGATACCAAGTAGGTCAAAGGGACGCATCTCCGGCGAAAATCTACTACATGAAGCATTAATGAATTGGAATATGGGTGTACCTGAACTTACAATCGGGGAACAAGGTATCATAAATCTAAGAAAATGGAAAGAATCAGTGCTTTTTTCCTCTTATGACAACTTTACTCAGGTTCTTGATGAATTGCTCGTTATTCTTGGATATCATAAGCTAGACCCCGGAGATGAACGGCATGCTGTAATTATGGCTAACTTGGGCCGTTTCAATGAATTACTGACGGATAATGAAACAGCGATAATGTTAGGGGGCAAAAAGCGTCGAAACTGGGAAAAAAATCTAAAAGATTTGTGCTGGTACATGAACACCTATGCATCTTCGAAGTACGATGAACAAACTGGTGATGATATTGCCGGCATCGATGCGGTTCAGTTGACAACGATCCACCAGTGCAAGGGACTGGAGTGGCCGTTGGTATTCATCCCGTGTGTTGTCCATCAGAGGTTCCCTTCTAGCCTAATGGGAAAGAGCAAAAATTGGCTTATATCTGATGATCTTTTTGAAGTACAGAAATATGAGGGCGATGAAGAAAGTGAACGAAAACTAATGTATGTAGCAATGACCCGCGCAAGAGATGTGGCAGTAGTGAGCTATTTCACCTCTATGAATGGAAGGCCAAAAGGTAGAGGCGACTTCATAGACGATATTGAGCATCTGGAGTATGTCGAGTCATTATCGCAGTCTGACACACTCCCGGATTATAAATACATTATAACGGACCCGACCGAGGAGCTACATACATTCACCGCAGGAGAATTAATTGCATACGGAAAATGTGGGTATTTCTATCGATTGAGACATGTATGGG
>JBAQLX010000557.1:0-6688 GCA_049302315.1 Desulfosporosinus sp. | reverse complement strand
CGCTCAATATAGAATTGAGCGACAAAAGAGATGAAAGCTTCTTCAGGTTCTTCATAATAAGGGAAAATGAAACTATCGCGTGCCAGCAACTTGCCAAGACGTAAATAAAAAACCTGAATGCACATTTGGTCTGTAGTTATTGCATACCCTATAACATCACGGTCAATAAAATCATTGAGCGTGATGTTTTGTTTTTCCCGCAGGAGTTTCAAGTCTTCGATAAGGTCCCGATATTCTCGGGCACGTTCGTAATGGAGCGCCTCGGACGCCGTTTGCATTTTATCCTCTAAGAGCTTGATTATCTTGCTTTGGTCTCCTTTTAAAAACGTCGAGACATCTTTGCGCATCTCCACGTAAACATTAAGCGCTACGTCAGTGACGCAAGGGGCAAGGCATTGTTCCAAATGATAATAAAGACAAGGTCGGGTGGGAATTTGACGGCATTTCCGAAACGGAAAAAGCCGATTAAGTAAACGGGCAGCTTCTTTGGCTGCAGTTGCATTAGGATATGGACCGAAGTAGTTTCCCCTGCCTTTTTGTACTTGCCGAGTGACGAGGATCCGCGGGTGGTTTTCTTCAGTGATGATCAAATAGGGGTAGGTTTTATCATCTCGCAAGAGGATATTGTACTTCGGGGTATGCATTTTAATTAAATTGCATTCCAAGACAAGAGCCTCAACTTCTGATTCGGTTATAATATATTCAAAATCGGCGATTTGACTTACGAGCCGCCCAGTTTTGCCAGCGTGTGATCCGGTAAAATAAGACCTTACCCGATTTCGCAATATTTTAGCTTTACCGACATAAATAATCTGTCCCCGAGTATCTTTCAGCAGATACACACCCGGCTTCTCTGGCAACAAGGACAGTTTTTGGCGAAGCAGATCCATTTTCCCCACCTCAGTTCTTATTCTAGAGGTTGGGATTATCGGATGCAAGTTTCAGACACATAACTTTGTAAAAGTGAACGTATATATCAACATATATCGTTTAAAGAGGTCAATTGTGTCAGCAAAAGATGAGATATTAATGGAGGGGGAAGGTATGCCAAGTGCTTGGGGACGACGACCACGTAATGATCTATGGAAGGATTTACAAGCTTTGGCCCTATGGATTCTTATTATCGGGGTTGTCGGTTACATATTATTTCCTACCTTTTTTAAGGATATTTACTCCCGTCTATCTGATCCGGTAACTCAAACAAGTACGCTAAATGACAACTATACGCTGAATAATGCGACCAACTTAAACACGAATGCAGATGATCAGCAGACGTTGCTTGGACAAGATTCTTCGAGCGTATCCAATGCTCTCTATAATAACGGGAAAAACGACGTTTCCTCTGGATATTGGATCATCTTTGTCGCCGAAGGAGAGTTTAAGCAGCTCGCCGTGAGTAGTGATGCATATTCCTTTCTTCTCCGACTCATTGAAAGTGATCAAAGCGCTGAGGGCAAAAGTACGGTTATCTTAGCAGCTAACGGTCAAATTCGAAAATTCACGGTCAGTGAAGAAATGTATACGATTATTACTAATATGGCCTTAATTGTAGGTCGTACAACAAAGTAATTTGCTTCAGTTAAACTGAACAAGGTGATTTCAATAGGGGAGTTAGAACAACTTACAAGCCTATCCCTCCCGACCCCTTCTCCTATAGCCTTCCGTTCGTTCGAACCTCGCGCTTCGAACATCGAACTTCGCTTTTAGCGGAAGAGGAGTTTGGCCCCTGCGGCAAATAAAGCGATTCCAATGAGCTGGGATGGATTCCAAGGTAGGCGCCCCATACCAAACCACCCGAAATGATCGATAAGCACAGCCATACTAACCTGACCTATGATAATCGCTGTGGTCGCGTTACACACGCCTATTTTGGGGATGCTTACGGCAACGAGTCCGACAATAAGAACACTGAGCATACCACCAAGATACAGATACCATGGAACTGCAAGCCAGCTGTATTTTAAGAGAGGGGCTCGCCAGGCAAGTACAGCCACCAAAGCGACAAGCGTACCGATGACGTGGACTACGAGTGTCGCAGATAGTAACGATGTTTTTTGACTTAATGACGAATTTATGGCGCCTTGGATAGCCATAGCAATCCCCGATATCGCTGCAACTAAAAAAGGTAGAGAAAATAATTTTGACACTATAAGCCTCCTTTGGTTGATTTAACTAGAGTGGAAAATATCCCTATATTCGTTAAAGATCTATCAGTATTCATTAGAAAGGATAAGGGAAAAATGAAAACAAGCTAAATAGAAATTTTAAATGATTTAAAAGTGGAGGTGGCGTTTTGGATATCGATTATGATTTAATACAACGTGCCCAGATGCTGCTCACGCTTGAACATCCCTTGGTCTCTGTGCGGGATATCTTATTAGGTGAAGGATATCCCCAAGATCAAGTCGTGGAATTGATGGATGCAACGGAAGAAGTCCTGAATTACCTCGTTCCTCCTCAGTATGATGAACATAAAATTGGTATTGATATTCTACACCCGGGGGAAAAAGCTCAGGGGCGTAAGCCGACAGTCGATATCTTAATCGATAAACGGTCTGGAAAAATAGAGTTAATGACTCCCCACCAACCAGAAACTTGGCGTGTTGCCAATGAAGTGCGTAAGGCTATCAAACGCCAACGCCAAACTATGAAACATCACTAATATTTATAGGGACTCTAAGTGACCACACTTAAAGTCCTTTTTACTGTTTATTATCTTTTCAAGAAATTCGAGAATTATGTGTTATAATAAAAATGATAATAATTTCGGGAAAGAAGGGTTAGGGTGGCGGAATTTGATCCAATATTAAACGGATTAGAAGATATATATGGAAAAATGACCTTGGAACAACGGCTTAATCGAAAAGACGGTCTGCAACTTTTGCAAACAACCAATCTGCTTGGTCTGGGTTACCTGGCGAATGAACGGAAACGCGCCCTGACCGGTGAGCAGGTATTCTATAATAATAATGCCCATATAAACTATAGTAATGTATGTAAAGTACGGTGCGGGTTTTGCGCTTTTGGTAAAGACCTCGGGGAAAAAGGATCTTATACTTTGTCCATTGAAGAGGTGGTCAATAAAGCGGGGCAATTCGCCGATCAAGGAGTAACGGAAATTCATATCGTCGGGGGGATACATCCGGAACTGCCCTTTTCCTATTACCTGGACATGATTCGAAAAATAAAGGAACGGGCTCCTCAAGTCAGTCTAAAAGCTTTCACCGCGGCGGAATATGATTATTTTGCTCAGATGAAGAATGTACCCGTCGGGGAAATTCTGACGACTTTTAAGGAAGCAGGGGTCAGTTTTATCCCGGGCGGCGGAGCAGAAAATTTCAGTCCAAGGGTTCGGGAGATTATTTGTCCCGGAAAATTAAGTGGCAAACGCTGGTTAGAGATTCACCGAATTGCCCATCAGTTAGGCATACCTACTAATGCAAATATGCTGTATGGACTGCTCGAAACAGATGAGGAATTGATTGATCATCTTTTGGCTTTACGAGATCTACAAGACGAAACTCAGGGTTTCTACGCCCTGATTCCTACCGCTTTTCACCCAAAGAACACGAGATTCGAAGAGGTTTCTCAAGCGAGTGCACTCCGCACCTTAAAAGTGATTGCCGTAGCACGCTTAATTTTAGATAATTTCCGTTATATTAAAGCCTATTGGGTGTCTTCCAGTCCCCAAGTAGCCCAGATGGCTCTTTCGTTCGGAGCAAATGATCTTGATGGAGTTGTCCGAGAAGAGAAAATCTATCATACGGCGGGTGCAACCAGTCCGCAGATGCAAAGCGAACAACAGTTGATCCGTTTGATCCAGGAAGCAGGTTTAGAGGCTGTTGAACGAGATACCTATTACCATGTTATAAAAACGATTCACCCATAATTGGCGCATGGAGACAAAGATAGAAACCGAGAGGTGAATCGAATGCGAATCGCAAAACATTTGTATTTCTGAAAGCTGGTGGAATATATGAAATATCGCAGGAATAAGGTCAAGCGTGAGCACGGCATTATTCGAAATGCTTTGTTATGGCTTGAAAATTTAGGCCGTCTATCGGAAGTTACAGACATTATTCCTGGCGTTATTGACGTTAGCCATTCTTCAGAACGTGGAATTGTCTTTAAATATGAGACCCAGACAGGATGTAAGCTTTTACTTAAAAGTAATGGTTCCATTCAAGAAGTATTTGTGGTGACCAAGGATCCAGCTTGTGTTCAGGAATGGGTGAAGAAAGAATTTCCGCCAGATTCGCTGCCATCGGTATCTCAAATTATATCTGAGAGCAACCAGCAATCACTTTCAAGGAAAAAGTTATCCCACGTCCCCCTGAAATCGAAACATGGATCAAAGAATACGACATCTACTCCGGGCCATCATCACTCGAAAAGGCGTTCTTATGGAAAAGTTCATAAGCCTATCTTAGGAGATCAAAATGCCCCGAATGTTGCCGATCGATTGGATCTTGCTACGCTTAAAGCCTTAAACCATCTAAAGCAGTCACTTGAAAATGTTAAAATCCAAGATGCCCAAGCGAAGTTGAGAAATTCCGTGCAAAAATAAAAACAGCTTAGGACAAATGATTGATTATCCTAAGCTGTTTTTAGTAATTAAATGTTTATGTAAGGTGGGTCTGTCGTATGGAAGTAGGTGGCATATTAGCGCCGGGGGCGATTAAAGGAATAGCGCTTAATCAATGGCAGCTCGGCGAGCGGCTGTTAGTGGAAGTTATTCAGAAAACAGGGGAAGGGGAAGGAACCATTCGGGTAAAAGGGCAGGACGTGTTCGCCCTTTTGGAAACTTCGACCGAATTGGGGGAAAAGTTCTGGGTTAAAGTCGGCGATGTGAAAGAGGGAAGCTTACTGTTGATACGCGAACCTTTGATGGACAAGCAAGGGGATATTCACGTGGTTCCTCAACAGTTTCAGCAGCTTACAGAAAGAGGATTGCCTCTTAATCAGGAAATAATAACTCTACTTAAAACATTCCCAACAGCAAATACTGGAAGATTAGGTGTTTTATTGACGAGTCTGCAAGGGACGCCTTTGGATGGACTGATAGTTAATTTGCGAAAAACAATTCCAGAGTGGGATGGGTTGTCCGAGGAAAACGGAGCGGAAAAACTTGTAGAGTATTTAAAGAAACTTGGCCTTAATTATGAACGGCGCATACAACAGATGCTAAAACTAGATCCTCTGGCCAAGGAAGTTGAGATAAACAGTCTAAAAGACACCTTCAAATTTGCGCTCCTCAAAGCCGACCAGAATCAGGAAGGTCAGGGCCTTTATGATCCTGAAGGGCCCTTGCTTAACTTGCTGCAAAAAATAACCGGACAACAACTGTGGTTTAAAACCGGAGCCCTGGATAATGCTTTTATGTTACTCCATCTTCCATTAATAAATCAGGGACAGTTTGTGCCGGTACAAATAGCGATTGAAAGTGCTCGTAAAGGACCTAAAATGGATGAACAACATTGTCGTGTGGCTATTCAGATTGAAACCCAGCAGCTGGGCGACATTGGGATTGATGCGTTTTTTGATCAGGATTCACTCACTTTCCGCGTCCTCACCCGTGACCTCCCTTTCCTGCCCCAGCTCCTTGAGGAGGTTATGCCTGAAACGAGAGCGAAATTTTCCAAGCTTGGTTTTATTGTAACTAAAGTCGAAACGGGAGATCTGGACCGGAACATAGAATTTCAGAATTTCCTGCTTGGGATTAGGCGAAGTGGAGTTGATGTTCAGAGATGAAAGAGATGAAAGAGAAGAAAGAGAAGAAAGAGAAGAAAGAGAAGGCAGCAGCGCTGGTTTATGATCAAACAGGGGCGCCCCGGATCGTAGCCAAAGGGGTAGGCGAAGTTGCTCGCAAAATGATCGAAGTCGCTGAAGCAGAAGGAATTCCCATCCAAAAGAATGAAGTACTTGTTGAAGCATTGATGCAGGTAGAGCTAACCAAGGAAATTCCACCCCAGCTTTATCGTGCAGTGGCTGAGATCCTGGCTTTCATTTATCGACTTGAAAAGGCGAAATCACGTGCAGGTAAGTCAACTAACCATACAAATTCATAGAAAACATAAATTTCTAATTGAGCGTCGTTTTGTGGCCGTAAGGCTGCACGAGAATGGCTGGTACGAGCCGTGTAAATCGACAGGTTTACGCACGGTTCTGTAGGAGGCTGGTGGTGAAATCCCTCCGGCCTACTTGGAGGTTTAATATGGCTAAGGCGAAGAATGGCTCCACTTTCTTAAGTGAGTTATTCTTTTTTTGTTCAATTATCAAGTTGGGAATGAGGTGTACCCGAAAAAGGTACACCTCATTCCCAACTTATCTCGCACAAGGTGTCTTTACGACAGAATATGTATTTTAATTGATACAGCTAGAAAGTTGGAATAATCCAGAAGTCGGGATAAGGGAGGTGAACGTAGTGGGTTTTTCGGGGAAGCTTCTCGCCAGGTATTCCGTGTTTGATTTAATTATCATCGCAATGATGTCTGCTTTGGGTATTGCCACAAAACCCGTGATTGAGCCCTTAGCCCATATTGTCACTGGCCCGCTTTTTATTCCCTCTGGTGTAGTGGCAGGAGGATTTTATATGATGTGGCTGGTCCTGGCGATGGGCTTGACAGGTATACGTGGTACGGCGACCCTGGGTTGGCTTTATCCAGGCTTTACTGGTCATGAGCACAGG
>JBAQLX010000556.1:0-31309 GCA_049302315.1 Desulfosporosinus sp. | reverse complement strand
CTTCTGGTATGATACGCGGCCTACACTCCGTAAAACGGTGGAAGATCGCTCCACGCAGCTTGCCAGCCCCGATGTGGAATACGAAATTGAGCGCAGGCTTCACACACTACGTAAGGAAGCCCCGTTTGCAGGCGTACATATTTGCCCCAACTCGTCGCTTGATGTGACGGACGATCAGGCTGTACGCCTTGTCATCATGCGCCCGGAGGATGAATACAAGGCTTCTGCACAGCAGAACCGTGGAATTTTGGCTGCCGAGGATTTGCTTAACAACAGAGGAACAGCACCGAGAATCTATCGTAATATGCTGGCATTCATCGCGCCAGATCAGGATTTGATTTCTGCGCTAAGGCAAGAGGTGCGCCGTTACCTTGCGTGGCTTTCTATTAAGAACGACAGCGAAGATTTGAATCTGGACGCTGCGCAAAACAGAGAAACGGATAACAACCTGCGCCGCTGCAACGAGACCGTTGAGCTGCGCATTAAGGAGACCTATTGCTGGCTGTTGGTGCCCTACATTGACCGCGCCGTCGATATGAAAACCGTTGTGTGGGATAATATCCGGATCAGCGGTGGTAACGACACCATCGTTTCCAAGGCTGCAAAAAAGATGATTCAAAACGAGGCGCTCATTACCAAATGGGCTCCGGCACTACTGCTCATGGAATTGGATAATCTCCTTTGGCGCGAAAGCAACAGCATAACTATTAAGCAACTGTGGGAGTACCTTTGCACCTATTGCTATCTTCCTAGGCTAGCCAATTATGAAGTGCTGGAGGAGGCGATACGTACCGGTCTCAATTCCGCGGAGTATTTCGCGATTGCAGCCGGTGTCAGCGACAACCGCTATCTCGACCTCAAGTATAACCAGTATGTCGGGATTATAGACCGTTCAAACCACTTGGTTAAGATCGTCGTTGCATTAAAGCAGATTGCCGATGCGCAGGCCAACCAGCCTGTTACGCCTACGCCGACTCAATCCGACGGAGGCGGAACTCCGTATGGTGGTAAAGGGCCGACTATATATCCCGGAGGGGTACGGCAGCCTACGCCTGAACCGCTAGGAACACCATCGCCTGAACCGCCGAAAAACACCCACTTCTATATGTCCGCACAATTGGACAACACGAGAATCAACCGCGATGTGCAGCGTCTCGTTGAAGAGGTAATCAGTCACCTCACGTCGGTTGACGGTTGCCAAATAGAGGTGACCCTCGAGGTGAACGTCAAAGCTCCCGACGGCTTACCGCAGCCGACCATCCGCACGGTATCGGAAAATTGCCGGACGTTGAAAGTTAAGGATTTCGGGTTTGATGAGTGATAGCTTATGCTATCAAGCTTTGCATAGCTTTTGCTCCTTGGTATATGGACTTAAGTTGATAAATAGTTCTTCAATTTCGCCCGTTTCCCAATGCGCTTTGGAGATTGCTTCAAACAGTTCCTCCTGCCGCGGTTGACCGAGTGTTAGCCGATATAGAGCCAGAATTTCAATCATTCGATTATAGCGATAACGATCCTGGCTGTAAGGATACATCGGAACGATGCGTTCAATCTTCTGAGTGAACAGGAAATCATCGGGCAAACACCAGTATGGTATTAAATCAGAATGAGCGCCTTTTAAACCATTCGTTGCACGACCCAATATTTCGCTCCACACATTTTGATGGAAAGGGAAGCTACCATATTCACTATTTGCCAGATTCTGTCGAATCGCATGGCAAAGATAACGATTGATGCGGCCTTCTCGTTGCTCCAGATCAATGGGATTTGAAGGCAAATTCCAATGCATAATTTTTCTGCTGTATGTATGAAAATCCAGTCCTTCCTGCCCGATAGATGTTGTAGCCAAAACGAAAGGACGAAAGGGTGAATTAAACGCAGCTCGAATATTTTCCGTTCTCTGAATAGACGCATCACTGGTCTGCGAATTAAAATATCCTACAGCAAAATGAGTGCGCAAGCGACACTTGGCAACACCGTTCACAAAGGACTCCCTTGTTTCAATTTGTACGGACGCGGTATCTGCAAAAGCTGCAGTCATCACATCTAGCAATTCTTCACCGCTACTTCCAAGAACGAATGCATATTCATCCAGTACCGCTTGGAGGTTGCCCTCCACGCAGTAGCGAATGACATCCTCATAATAGAATTCCCCGCCTTTGTCATACAGCACATCTACTGCAGACATAGATTCCTGCTTGTTGAACAGCGAGACAAAACATTTTGCCAGTTGAAGCGCAAAGTCCTGGTTCTTGAACAATCGATAACTGCATACTGCAGGCGCTCCAATTGCCATATTTGTGAATAAATTAGCAGCATCAGTCGCTATTACATGCAGAGTATTTTGGCAATTTTCGCCGTCCATTGCTTTCAGCAGTTCCAATAACTGTTTTGCGCTGCCTCGTCCGGTTGACAACTGATACCGATTCGCAATAACATCTATTTTTTCTTGCATCAGTGGACGCAACTTTCTCCTGATTTCGGTAATGCCGGCCCCTGCATAGACCAGTGGATCAAATAGCTTCGCGAGCGTAATAGATGGATACGTCACTAATTCTTCAGTGTCTGTTCGCAGTCTTATTGCTGTTGAACGCTTTTTGTCATCCTCAGCAAAATATCGTTTGCTGTTTGCTTTTTCACGGTTGTTCATCCGACCAACTGTAAGGCGTTCCGCTTCGTAGGAAGTCAGCCCCGCAATCATGCGTGGAACCATTTCCCAGCTGGAAAATACAAGGAGTTTAGAGTATCCCGCATTTTTGCTGAACACGTTATCTGTTTTGTAGTACGGTTTGGAAGCAGGTATCCATAGCATTAATTCCGAACCATTCTTGCCATGACTGAATACCTCGTCAAACAGCGTCTGCAAACGGGCATTATTACATCCTATCTTTTGTCGGGCGTTGTTACATCCTATCTCTTCATATCGGTTCAGCCGGTTCTTGCGCAACAGCATGGTTTGAGATGCCTTGATATCGGTGTAATCATTTGTTTTCGCTAACTGTCGAACAATTTTATCTTTGATCTTGTAGTTCATGAAAGAAAGAAGATAAGGGGCTGACTTTACATATTCAATTGGAAAATTACCTAGACCCAATCGGTCAAGCAAAAGCTGCATTTCAGTATAAGATATAATATCCTCGGGGGCGATTTCTATTTCTTTAGCTTTGCTTGTATCAATCATTCCGCCATCGAACCGTTCTGTTCGGCAAATACACTGGTACATCGCATCTTCTGCACTATTTTTCTTCGCAATCAGAACGGTGAGATCATCCGTTTTCAATTCAGACAGATGACCGGAATAACCTTGCCACACACGATGGAAACCATCGTTTTTATTTTTGTCATACAACAGAAAATCGATCACCTGCATAAATTCCTTGTAATGTCCGCCTTCTTCTAGGGACAATTCCTCCAATGTTGAATATGGCTTGTAGGGAGTGGCAGACAGGAGCAATACCTTGGTATTGATGTCGGATAAAAAGCGCTGAGAAAGCATACCACTTTCATCATCACGAGGAGCAATTAAGTCTTTGAAACGTTGGAACTCATCCATAATAATAAGATCTGGCTCCAGTTTGTCCAAACTAATTTGCGCAAATATTCGTCGGAGTGCGTTAATAATATCCCTGCGCTTTGCATAAGGCACATTGAATACCCTTCCATTGACGCACACATCAAGGATTGTATCATACAGATGCTCTGGAAGCGCATTATCTAGCGCCCCAAGCATATCACTGATGTAACAGTCTGTATCTTCATCACAGTCTGTTACCTTCTTCTCATAATCATTAATATACCAGTCCCACCAGCTCAATCCTTTTTCAAATATGAGCAAATCATTCAATTGTTTCTTGTGTTGTGCCAGTTCACGGTAGCGGGAAAGGAAAACATACATGAGTGCACGTTCGGCTTTCATCCCCTGCCCACCGGTCATCGTAAAGGAGGTCGCTGGTGTCATGGGAATCAATTGCTGATAGCTGTGGTCTTTGCCTGCACTTTGATAAATTTTTAAATGTTGCATTGTCAGACGGCTTTCCGAAATGGTAAGGCAATCTTTCGCCTGAATACCGAGTTTTCGATAATTCTGGTTTGCAATATTGATATTCGAGCAAATGTAAATGACTTTAAAGTGATCATCATCGTGTTTGTGCCACTCAGACACCTTGCGCACCACAGCACTGGCCACAATCGTCTTGCCGAGTCCAACTTCATCTGCAAGAAGCACACGGTTCTGATGCTCATCTTTATATATTTGGAGGATACGATTGGCCGTAGCCTCTTGAAAATCCTTTGGAATCATTTGCGTTTCACCTTCTTAACTGCGGTTCGAAATGTCGCCAGCAATGAACGAAAATCATCGGTGACAATATCCGGCCCCAGTCGCTGCATAACGTTTTCGATATCATCCAGCTTCCTGGGATTAGCAGCTGTCGTTCGCAGCAGGCGTTCATATAAAGCGGCAGGAATAGTATCTGTAGATGTTTCACCACGTCGCAGCGCATCCATAAAATGCCGCTGTTCCATGCTTGTTTCCGAATAATTATCAGTCAGCATAAAAGCGACAAAAGCCAGGAATCCGCTTTTTGATCCGATAACCGCATTATAGATGGCATTGTCACGCTCTTTATACGGAATGCCTTCCGTATGGATTTTCACTACAGCATAAGTGTCGCTGCGACGGATTATGTAAAATTCAGATAGTTCCTTCAGTAGCAGTTCCGGCAGCTGCGTCGCTTCATCAAGCGGCACAAAAGAGCGCGGACGAAATAGAGTTGCTATTTCTGCCGGAGATGCTAGTTTGTTGCAATGTACTGTTACGGAATATCGATCGTTGCAAAGAGTGGCATATGCGCTTTGCAGTGCATCAACCACATCGGAAAGACTGTCACTTTCTTCTTCATCGTTTTCGCTCTGATATTCATCAGCAGATAGCAGTGGTTCAAAGGGACTGCTCTCTGCCGGTAAAAAATCATTTAAAATGGACTGATACGAGGCATAACGCGGCTTGAATTTCAGTTCCAATAGAAATTCCACATTGTGATAAAAAGCATTGTCTGAAGCATTGAGCGATCCTAGAAACAGATAATTGCCCGAAAAGTTGTTTTTGAAATATAATTTAGCATGTATATCCCGTTTGGCTTCGGTGGTATGATCAGATTCCTCCAGAAGCGCATTGTCCATTACGACATCCTTGGTAATAAATACATCGTCAAAGCAATGCAGTATTTTAGGAGAAACGGAGCTTTTTCTTGTGATCAGTGTCTTGTTTGTCGGTTGTGCCGTCAGCTTCTCCACAACACCATCACTTAAAAACGGAGAAATAACCATCAAATTATTGGCATCTGATAATAGCATTTCGGCGGCACCTTTATGCCCCGGAATACCAAATGGATGAAATGCATAGGATTCAAATGGCTCCGCTAACTCAAACTCAGACACTTTTAACACGTCACGCGCCAATGTTTTAATTTGTCTGGATTTTACGTTAGGCAAATAGGCTGCCACAAAGCGTAGCAAATCAGAAAGCGGACGATTATGTTCAGAAACGGTATCACCAATTATACCCATCATCTCCGCTGCAACATCAAAACTTCTGTCAAATGTAAGATTCCTGCTGAGAGTAATCACTTTAATGTAGGAATTAGCATATGCATCGCTGTACCTGATAACCCACAGTTTCGGATGAAAGTTGGCCTTCTTGGTAAGACTTACTTCAAAAACGCTGTTTTCCAGCAGAGCATATACAGGTTCAATCCTCTGCGGCAACTTAATACAGCCGGCATTGCAAAATATGGCAATTTTGTCACTGCTCTTTCGGATGGCCTCTAAAAGAAAAAAGGGGGATTGCATATGGGAGCTATCCATACAGTCGAGCAAGCCAAGTGAAACAGGAACGCCAAGCAATGCCTCCAAGTCAAGCGAATATGTAAGCCCAACCGCAAAATCCATATTGTACTCAACATCCGGCAGGAGGAGTTCACCGTAATCCAAACGATTGGTTTCCTGATTAAACATCTGACGCGCCATAGTATTCCCCCAATCCTTCGTAAATATCGGTCATAATGGTAGCAGCTGTGCTGTATCGGTAATCCAGCTTGTAATAGTGGATTGGGGTTTCGTATCGATATTGATCTGGTTTACACAGTTTGGCTCTATCTCTTTTTATATATTTCTCACGGTCAATAACGGCCTGTTTAGCAGCTTCAATATCATCGGAATTAATGCAATGATCGAATCGGCGCAAAAAATCTCCGGTATGCCTAGGACAACTGGAAACCGTTATGATTGCATCAAGGTTTACTGCGCGATACTCCTTGTCTTTCCATTCGGAAAAGACTTCTGTCATTTCTGCATCAGAACCCTCGGAATATATGACATTATAAAGTATGTGGGCTCCATAGATGAACGATGCAAAGTCCTGTGCCAGCGATACGATATACCTCAGTCTTTCTGGCAGCACATCAGTATCCACACCAAAAAAATTGTCAAACAACAGATGATGCGAAAGCATATAGGCCATCAGAGACTTTTCTGTTCCCTCACTTTGTATAAAGTGCTCCAGAAGATAGATTGCTTCGTACTGGGTTAATTCAATTGTACTCTCGCTCATATAATCGTAGTCCGGCAAAATTGGACTAAAAAGGACAAGGCCATCATTCAACACATCTCTATCATCGCCAGACTCATTATCACCTTCAGCTTTTAACGATATTTCACTGCGCTTCTTACTATGAACAAATGCTATTTCGCAGGCGTTGTCTATTGAAAATTCCGACTGTCTTAGAATCCCCGTTCTACGGAGTCCATTCCAATAGATGGATGACGGCTTGATTTTCAGCGTTTTCCCTTGTTTATATGTACGGCTGCCAATAATGCCGTCTTCATCTTTGCCTGAGTTCTCCACCAGCGTTTTTATTAACCTTTCTTCCTGCTTACTGATCCACGTGCGGACTTCACTGTAACGGTTGAATTTGTGCTTTTCGGCATCAGTATACAGGTATGGAATTAGCACAAAATACTTGGCTCGTGTCTGAATCGTTGATATTCCAGGGAAAAGGAGATCAGAAAAGCCATCACGGACAGTGCCAATACCCAGTTCGTCCAACGCAGTCTGTGTCCCCAGCAGACGTAGGATGGATGTTATTTTATTTCTCTCATCTTTAGAATAGTCGATCCATCCGAGTTGCATGACGGGTACTCCTTTTTTTCATTCGGATACTTGTTCAGCCAATTTTCGCCCGGATAATTGTTGATATTTTCGATCAACTGCGCAATATACGATCCCACACTATCAATTGGGTACCATACGAGGGCCTGACCAAAGCCGAAGGATCGGGTCTTTTTGGCACTTGGCGCATTCCAAATATGACGGTGGCGCGTTCTGGCTGGCAGCAATACGCAATCCTTTGCTTCCACAAGCACATTGTACCATCGTTCTTCCTGTATACTATCATCGAAGTTAAATGTGATCGACTGATAGGTACGATATACCGTTGCGTGTTTATACCATCCAACTTCTGTGGTTTCATTCAAGTCAGATGTGGCACACCATATTACCAAAACATCCTCGACCGATGGTTCTTTTACCATCAAGTAACGAATTGCAAGCCGCGTATATCAACACGTCTGTTTTCATGTCTTTTCACTGAATACTTTTCCAGAAATTGTCCATGTTGTGGACACATCCGTAGTCATATGATCGTCCATTGTAACTTTGATGAATTTATGAAATATTTTATACATGTTCAAACATTTATAAACATGTTCAATCTTTTTTACACAGCCACACAACCACCGTCGGCACTTCTTCTCCCTACTCCACCGTCACACTTTTCGCCAAATTCCTCGGCTTGTCGACGTCACACCCTCTAGCCACAGATACATAATACGCCAATAGCTGCAGCGGTATAACTGTGAGAAGCGGCGCAAGCTCATCTATGGTCTCAGGAATGTAAATCACCTGATCGACAGACTTCGCCAAACTGGTGTTTCCTTTATACGTAAGCCCGATCACTCGAGCATCCCGCGCTTTGACTTCTTTGACGTTAGAGATGGTTTTATCATAGACATCCCGTTGAGTTGCCAGCGCAATGACGGGTGTAGCCTCCGTGACGAGCGCTAAGGTACCGTGTTTTAGTTCCCCCGCAGCGTAGGCTTCAGCATGAATATAGGAAATCTCCTTCAGCTTTAAGGCCCCTTCCATAGCGACTGCCCAATCCAGGGAGCGGCCAAGGAAGAAGGCGTCTTCCACCTTGACAAATGACTGAGCTAACTCTTTAATTAAACTCTCTTGATCCAGAATCTCCTGAGCCTGCGCAGGAATCTTTTTCAAGGCGGTGATAATCCCGTTGATTTTTTCCTGAGGTAAAGTCCCTTTGACCTGAGCAAGATAGAGTCCGAGCAAGACCATTCCTTCCAGCTGAGTTGTATAGGCTTTCGTTGAAGCGACTGCGATTTCTGGGCCTGCCCAGGTAAAGATCACATCATGGGCTTCTCGGGACACCGTGCTGCCAACGACATTTGTTACCGCAACCACACGCGCGCCGCGGTATTTAGCTTCCCGCAGAGCCGCTAAAGTATCTGCTGTTTCTCCAGACTGACTGATCACCACAACCAGGGTATCCTTGTCAATAATAGGGGCGCGATAGCGAAACTCGGAGGCAATGTCCACTTCAACCGGCAGATGTGCCCAACGCTCGATCAAGGTCTTCCCGACTAATCCGGCATGCCATGCCGTACCACAAGCAACTATATAAACCTTGTTGATTTGCGCAAGTTCTTCAAGGGTTAAATCCACTTCCTGAAAAACGACTCTTTCCTCTTCCAAACGACCCAGCATCGTATCTCGCAGGGCTTTTGGCTGCTCATGAATTTCCTTGAGCATGAAATGCTCGTATCCGCCTTTTTCTGCGGCCTCTGCATCCCACTTCACATCATAGACTTCTTTCGCGCGGGGATTTCCTTGGAAGTCTTTGACCCTTACCCCCTCTTTAGTAACAACCACCATTTCGCCATCATCTAAGATATAGACTTTTCGCGTATAGCTTAAAATGGCCGTGATGTCACTGGCCACAAAGAACTCTCCGTCTCCGAGCCCCACCACCATCGGACTGTCTTTACGGGCAGCAACCAGCTTATCCGGATCTTTGAGGCTTAAGACAACCATTGCATAAGATCCCTGAACCGTCCCTAAGACTTTACGGACAGCCTCTTCAATGTCTCCTTCATAAAAGTCCTCAACTAAGTGAGCTAAAACTTCCGTGTCAGTTTCAGAAGCAAACTTATGTCCTTTTTCGATTAGTCTATCTTTTAATTCCAGATAATTCTCGATGATTCCATTATGCACTACTGTAAAGTCCTGATTGCAGTCGCTATGGGGATGAGCATTGACGAAAGACGGACGGCCATGTGTCGCCCACCGGGTATGTCCGATCCCTATGCAAGACTGGGAATAATCCTCCCCAAGTTCCTCTTCCAGGGCCACTATTTTACCCACGCTTTTGGATACCACGATTTTCTCAAGCTCCAAGACAGCTACCCCTGCCGAATCATACCCCCGATACTCCAGCTTTTTTAAGCCATTGACCAAAATGGGTATAGCAACCCGGTCCCCAATATATCCGACAATTCCACACATTAGTGTTTCTCTCCTCTCAAAATAAACGGTTTGTTTAAAGAAAACTTGGCTGGCGCCCACACGAAGACACTGTCTTCGCACGAATTAGCCTTCTTGCAAAGTGCTGGCCATGGATGGCCGAGTGTCCCTGTAGCCACATATGGCGAGAAGGGACCTTTCAGAAAGTATGTAACTGAAAGTTATTCTTTCTGACTAGTATTAACAAAAAATAAAAGCCGTCCTGCCCTGGACGACTTTGTTGATTCAGATTCTAGGCAACTCCAGCAAGGGGGCCAAATTTGAACATACCACCCCCTTGTCTTGTCAGCTTACTCCTTGTCCCGAAAATTACTCTTCGGTTTTAAGCAAGCTTTACGGTGACAAGCCACCGAGAGGGATCCGCCGAAACGTTCGATAACCCTCTTCCTCGTCGACCTTAAACTCTCACACCTCTAAGGCCCTGGCGCTTAATTATTATTGCCTTTTTGATACAACCGTCCAGTCTGTAGAATATCATGCCTTTTATTCCCTTATCCTTATTCTTTTTGTGACTTCACCTTCTTTCTCCTTGGTAACCTGTACCCAACTATGAATCATTTTGGGATCTAACGCGGATTGGTCTATGTGCCACTTGCCTTTTCGAACGTGAATTGGCTTGCATACCAAGGCACACAAATCATTATACACGAAATCTAAACAATAATCCAATGGTTTATATATTTCTATTCGTCGCACTGCCTAATGATGTCAATAACTCCCTGCGCAAGTTCCTTTAATTTATGTTGATCAGGGCCTTCCGCCATCACTCGAATCAGTGGCTCTGTCCCGGAGGGACGTACTAATACTCTGCCTTGGTCGCCGAGAGCTTGTTCCGCTTCTTTTACCTTTACAAGCACCCTCTCATCCTGCATTAAGAGTTCCTTGTGTTGAACCGTAGCATTGAGGAGTACCTGTGGTAAGCGCCGCATTTGAGAAGCGAGTTGAGAAAGTGGAATTTGTCGTTCCTTGATAACCGATAGTAAATGAAGAGCGGTCAATAAGCCATCCCCGGTTGTATTTTGGTCTAGGAAAATAATATGCCCGGACTGCTCCCCGCCAAGCTTCGCTCCAGTTCTAAGCAATTCTTCCATGACATAGCGGTCCCCAACTTGCGTCTCATAGACCGTCATGCCCGCCCCTTTTAGGGCAAGATGCAAACCAAGGTTACTCATAACGGTAACGACGACCGCGTTTTGGGCTAATGTTTCTTTCGCCTTTTGAGCTAATGCACATATAACCATGATATAATCCCCGTCTAAGACGTTTCCTTGTTCATCCACCATAATGAGACGGTCGGCATCTCCGTCCATGGCCAGTCCCAGATCTGCGCCGTGTTCCAGGACCGCCCGTTGTAACTGTTCAGGATGGGTCGATCCGCAACTGGCATTGATATTAACGCCATCCGGTGTATTACAAATGGGGGTTACCTCGACTCCAACTTCCTGCAAGACGATGGGGCCTACATAGGCTGCCGCACCGTTGGCACAATCCAAAACGACCTTAATTCCATCCAGCCGTCCCACCGTACCTTTGAGGAAATCCATATAGCGACGCCCGGCATCGATGATTTCAATCACACGTCCGACCTCGCCGCCTATCGGGACCTCCCAAGGTTTTTCCTCACTTAAAACAATACTTCCGATTTCATCTTCGATCCCATCGGGTAATTTATACCCTGTCGAATCAAAAAATTTAATTCCGTTATCCTGGACAGGGTTATGGGACGCCGAAATCACTACACCGGCACTAACATCAAGGGTGCGCGTTAATAGGGCAATTCCTGGTGTCGGTAAAACTCCAACCCGCAAAACATCCGCTCCAACCGAGCAAATTCCGGCGATAAGTGCCGCTTCAAGCATATCCCCTGAGATCCGGGTGTCTTTACCGATCACAATTCGGGGGTGCGGATGCTCCTTGCTCAAGACGTAAGCCCCCGCTTGCCCAAGGCGAAAAGCGAGACTCGGGGTCAGCTGGCTGTTGGCCACGCCGCGTACCCCATCAGTTCCAAAGAGTCGGCCCAAGTCTGTTCCCTCCTTACTTCTCTAATATATTGATCCGATACCTTACATATGTTCGAATTATCTTTCTTTTACCCTTTAGCTTTGAGACTATAGTTCACTTGCGGGGTTGCCGGCAATGTTACACCCGGAGGAAGTTGCCAGTAAACTTTCGTATTGGCATAAGTCCCTGCTACCTGGCCGGTGGCGTCAACCCAGAGTTGAATCTGGGTAGCTGTCACATCTTTCAAGATATCAGGCAGGCCCTCCACAACTATGTCAATGGGGATAATCGGTTGGTCTAGCTCAAGACCTGTCCCAAGATTACGAATTTGAACCGCTACTTCGGAGATCCCCTTTTGAATGATTCCTGGTCCAATTTGAGCAACAATACTCACGGCGGTTCCTACATTAAATGAGACCCCCTGGGGTAACACTAATTGTTCGATTGGAATCTGAAACACTTTATCTTCCGTCAGATTCGAAATATCCACCGGGCCCAGATTCAAGGAATCAAATCCCTTTAAGACCTGAGAGCTCCCGATAACCTGTACGCTGGTTGGAGAGGGAATTAAGGAACGCAGGATCTTTCCCTGGGCAGGTGTCCCACTACTCGTTACTTTCAATGGAACCATCTTGGAAGAAAGCCCCTTTGCCACAACAGGAACAATCACATCCACGGTACTCGGAAAAGCGCTTAAAATATCGACGCTCGGATTTGGTCCAAAAATGAGTTTACCCTCTTTATCACGGAAACTCACAGGTCGAGAAACCTGAATCGTTTCATTGGCCCCCGTTGCACTGATTTCTACAGTTACTTTGGTTAGCGTGCCAAGAATGGAACTCGGACCACGGACATTAACCGCTGAAGGTTTAACAAAGGTATTACCCCACTGATACCCGTCCGCGGGAACACCCGTAATGATGGCCTCAACTGGGACCGTCTTCTCTTGGACATTATCCAGTTGCAATTTAATAGTCGCTGGTTGAACATCCACCACATTTGTGCCCACCGGGGTATTAACTTTAATAACATAGCTGCGTTCCCCGGGTACTCCATCCGAAAGATCAATCTGAGCATAGATATCTTTAATATTGGCACTAGGGTTGATCCCTTGCAAACGAACACGGACCAAAGGAAGCTGAGTCATGACTACCATATTTTGAGGCAATCCACTGGCTACAAGTGGTATCGTAAGGGTCTGTTCAGGGATTAGCTTATCAGATGTTCCTTGATTCATGACAAAAAGCCAGAAGAGAATCGCAAATAAGAACGAAACTACCTTGACTCCAAGGTTTCGCCGCAATATGTTTGGCATGGGCTACCACCTCCAAAACGGAATGGCGGATGAAGAGATGCTCTTGATTTCGAGTTCCCTCAATAACAATTCTCGTAACATTTTCTCATCCATAAAACGCGTAAGCGCTCCATCAATCCCAACAGAAATAGCTCCTGTTTCCTCCGAGACAACAATAACCAAAGCATCGGTAATTTCTGTTAAGCCGATAGCTGCTCGATGGCGTGTCCCCAATTCCTTTTGGATATTCGGATTTTCAGATAACGGGAGAAAGCACCCTGCTGCAGCCACACGATCTCCCCGAACAATCACAGCACCATCATGCAGCGGGGTATTAGGAATAAATATATTGACCAGAAATTCCGAAGAAACCACCCCGTCAATTTTAATCCCGGTTTCCACAAAATCTTGAACTCCAGTTTTCCGTTCGAGTACAATCAACGCTCCGATGCGGTTCTTGGAAAGGACTTGTGTGCAACGCACCAACTCCTCCGCGACATGTGCCTGATTATTTACTCCCGATAATACGGGATGACGGGTAAAAAAGCTCCCTCGCCCAAGTTGCTCCAGTGCTTTTCTGAGCTCAGGTTGAAAAACTACAGGTATCGCGATGACAAACATCTCTAATAGTTTCTTCAACAACCAACTAATTGCACCAAGCTCAAAATATTTAGCGAGTAGAGAGACGACCAGCAGAACCATCACACCCTTAACCAACTGCACAGCTCGCGTACGTTTAATGAGCATGTAGAATTGGTAGAAGACCACTGCCACCACAACGATATCGATAGCGCTCCGCAACCCAAAATTGCGATATTGAGATAAGAATTCTACCATGGTCTTCCCCCCTTTCTTGATGCACATAAACCTGCGCTGCCTATATTTTTCTATTTCTTCATTAAAATAAAAAAACCTGCGGTCTTATTAAGAATAAATATCAAAAGTTAAATTATCCCTATCCCAGCCAAGAGCCCAAAGCACCCTCCAAGACTTCCTCTTTAATTAAGTGGGAGTACCCCACTCTGATATGTTCAGCAATATTATACCTCTTTTTATACATTGAGGGAAATTACTCTGGTTTCCCAACTATAAGAAACTCAACCCTTCACACTGAAAAGGGGCTGTGTCATAAGTGAATTCCTTATGAAAACAACCCCATTCAATAAACTCTTACCACTTTACTATTTAGGGACTGTGTTTTCACACGGCCCCTTTCCACTTTTTTCTTTTAAGTCTAGCGCTTCGGTAATTCATAAGTATTCTTCAAAGATACTATCCGATTAAAGACAAGCTGATTGTCTCGAATGGAATTTATCGGATCGACGTTAAAGTATCCATGCCTAATAAATTGGAATTTGTCCTGAGACTTTGCTTCTTTTATGCTTGGTTCTACGAACCCATGGACGATCTCCAAGGACTTGGGATTAAGGTGATCCAGAAAAGACACCCCCTCCTCTATCTCTTCATCCAAAATTAACGCTTCGTATAATCTAAACTCCGCAGGTATGGCCTGTGAGGCATCGACCCAATGAATCGTCCCTTTGACTTTTCTGCCTGTGAAGCCTGCCCCACTCTTGGTTTCCGGATCATACGTACAATGCAGTTCAACAACATTACCGAACTCATCTTTTACTGTATTATAACATTTTATAAAATAAGCGTTTTTTAGCCGCACTTCATTTCCAGGGAAAAGCCTATGATATTTGGCTGGAGGATTCTCTGTAAAATCGTCTTGTTCAATATATACTTCACGTGAAAAAGGAATTTGTCGAGTACCCATTTCTGGATTCTCCGGGTTGTTTTCAGCCTCTAACATCTCCGCCTGATCTTCTGGATAGTTCGTTATTACCACCTTGAGCGGCTTTAACACGGCCATCGTTCGCGGCGCTTTAAGTTTCAAGTCTTCTCGGATAAAATGTTCGAGCATCTTAGTGTCGACAATACTATCTGCTTTAGCCACCCCAATTTCTCGAGCGAAGGCGCGGATTGCCTCCGCCGTATACCCTCTGCGCCGCAGTCCCGAGATGGTCGGCATTCGGGGATCATCCCAGCCATCCACGAAATGCTCGTCAACCAGTTGTTTAAGCTTCCGTTTACTCATGACCGTATTCGTGATATTTAAACGAGCAAATTCATATTGGTGAGGAACCTTCTCCATCTCACATTCCCGAATGACCCAATCGTACAAGGGGCGATGATCTTCAAATTCCAAGGTACAGATCGAATGGGTAACCCCTTCAATGGCGTCTTCCAACGGGTGTGCAAAATCATACATTGGATAGATACACCATTTATCTCCGGTATTGTGGTGAGTCGCATGAGTAATCCGGTAAAGGACAGGGTCTCGCATATTTATATTTGGTGAAGCCATGTCAATTTTAGCTCGCAATACTTTTTCACCGTCTTTGAATTCCCCTTGACGCATACGTTCAAACAACGCCAGGTTTTCTTCAACCGTCCGATCTCGTGAGGGGCTCCCCATACCGGCTTCTGTCAACGATCCGCGCATTTGCCGAATTTCCTCTGCAGTGGAATCACAAGCATACGCTTTGCCCTTTTTAATGAGTATAACTGCGCGGTTGTACATTTCCTCAAAATAATCTGAGGCAAAGAACAATTCATCCCATTCATACCCGAGCCACAATACATCTTCTTTAATGGATTCCACGTATTCCGTGTCTTCTTTTGCCGGATTTGTGTCATCAAAGCGCAGATAGGTCTTCCCCTTGAATTCATCCGCCAGTTCAAAGTTTAGGATGATAGATTTAGCATGTCCGATATGTAAATAGCCGTTGGGCTCCGGAGGGAACCGCGTGATAATGTGATCCACTTTACCTGATTTTAGATCCTCGCTAATAATGTTCTTCAGAAAATTTGAAGTGGGCTTGTATTCCATCCTCTACCAACCTTTCTCACAAATGAACCTACTACTACCAATTTTGCCCTTACCCTGGATAATACTGCATATTAGGTGAGAGTTCAACTTTACCCCCATAAAAGGAGGCCCGTGCCTCCTCGTATGAATACAGTAAATATCTCCACGCCTTCCGGCTTATTGCGACTTGATTTCCACCAAGGTAATTGAAACGTCGACTGTCTTGTTCTCACGGAAAATTGTGACGGTAACCTTGTCACCTGGCTGATACTTGAACAACTCATGGGTTAAACTCAAAGAGCTCTTAATCTCCTGGCCATTAATCTTCGTCAAGACATCCCCAGCCCGAATTCCTGCTTTGTCAGCCGGTCCGCCTGGCGTAACTTTGGCAACATAGGCCCCGGCCGGCCACCCTTTTTGACTGGCATATTCAGCTGTATACCGGGGATCGATCTGAACATTAAGTCCGGGATGGCTGGCATACCCTTTCTCAATTAATTGTTTAAGCGTCGGCAATGCGTCAGAAATCGGGATGGCAAAACCCATCCCTTCAAACCCCGCTTCCTGATTCTTTGCGGAATTAATCCCTATAACTTGACCCTGGTAATTCACAAGCGGCCCGCCACTGTTTCCAGGGTTAATGGCCGCATCGGTTTGGATAAGGTTAAAACTCGCTTCCCCCTCAATATCCAAGATCCTATTTGTTGCCGAAACAACCCCTGTGGTCACAGAGCGCGCAAATTCTTGTCCGCCAGGGTTTCCGATCGCTACCACCGGTTCCCCTACTTGGAGTTTTGAAGAATCTCCAAGTTGCGTGGCAATTAGTTCTTTTGTATCCGCTATCTGAACTACCGCCAAGTCCGTACGCGTATCGGCTCCCACCAGTTTGGCGTTAATATTTCGGCCATCCGCCAGACTCACAACGATTTTCTCCGCCCCTGCAACTACATGGTTATTCGTCACAATATAGCCATGTTCTGCATCAATAATAAAGCCCGACGCACTCCCTACTTCCGTGAGACCGCTCCCGCCAAATAAAGTCCCTGTGGACCGAAAATTTGCAATCCCGACAACCGCTGGACCAGTGGTTTTTGCAATCTGGGCAACGGGAAAATCAGTCCCTTCGGTATTGATGGTTGGGGTTGTTGCTCCGCTATTTAAAACCACTTGATTTGGGGTCGCCTGTTGTTTATTTCCGTATATCGACGGAACCAGCACCACTGCAATGACCCCGCCCAGTAAGGCGCTTATTAGAGCAACTGCAACCGTCGAAAAGAAACCTGTTCTTCTGCCTGAATAATGATTTGAATCGTTATAATCGTTCATGACTAACCCCCCCTGACTTTTACTCTTTCAGCATGATCAGTTCATGCGGCGAATGACGCGGGGCAACCTGCACCTGCACTTGCACATCCATATACTCTCTTGATCTATTTGAATCTCGCAGAATACGCCTAACCGTAGACAAAGCGATTTCCGGAGTATTATTTTCTTCACTAAGATGGGCCAACACGATCCGTTGGGTGTTTTCTGTCATCCACTCCGCTAGCCCTTCAGCTAACTGCTTATTGTCAAGATGCCCGTATTGTCCCCTAATCCGTTTCTTTAGATACGCTGGATAGGATCCCTTCGTTAGCATCTGATCATCATAGTTTGCCTCAACGACAAAGGCGTCGCACCCTTTCAAATGACGGTGCATTTCTTCTGTAATCCGACCACTGTCCGTGGCAATACCGACCGCCAGTTTCCCCTTATCCTTACGTTTGGGCCGCGAAACCTTTAATCCGTAGCTTTCTCGACTATCATGAGAGGTAGGATAGAGCAAGATATCAAGCCCTGCACAGACAAATGACTCTTGAACTTCCATGCGTTGATTTTCTGCAAGCGGTAAATGTCGCTTGTCCTCTCCGACAAGAATTGCGTTTCCGGAACTTCCGCTCGCTAATGTCGTAAAATGCATTTCTTGTCCTCCATTCCGGTAACGTATATTCACTCAGGTTTCGGGTTCGACGTGCCGTTTGCTGCTGCCGTTTTGAGTTCGCTTTGTGCCTGACTAATCATCGCTTGAATCAGCTCTTGATCCGAACTATTCTGAGCTAAAGGCAGGGCCTTTTGCCACTGATTAAGGGCTCCCGCCCAATCTTGCCTTGCCTGGGAAAGGAAAATGCCATAGTTAACCAACGTATTAAAAAAATCAGGCTTCAGCACTAACGCTTCTTGATAACTCTTTTCTGCCAGATCATTATCTCCGCTATAAAAAGCGGATGTCGCTAAAGCGGCCATAATATTTACATCTTTTTCTGTTTTTATTACATTCTGATAAACCTCTGCCGCACGTTTAAAGTTTTCTTGCACCTCAGCGGGTGCAACATCTTGGGCAACAACTCCTGCATTATAATATTCATTTCCCAAGGCTTTTTGCAGGGGTACATTCTCAGGGTCTACCTTCGCCTGCTGAACCATTGCCTCTATGCGCAACATTTGAGCTTGGTAATCTGCTGCAGCATTGGCCGCCAAAGCAGATGCACTCGAGCCGGAAGTTGCCTCATCTCCTCTAAAGAAAAACACCAGAAGTCCCGAACCAACCATTGCAATACTAACCAATACAGCAAGTATTCCTGCAAAAATACGTTGCGTCTTTTTCTTCAAAAAGCTCGCCCCCCTTGACCATATAATACCAAATACCATTGTAACATGATTTCTCAAACCAGCCAAGTTAAACATCATCATCCTAATTGAATTAAGCATAATAAGGGCTAACAGCAGCCATCCTGGACTGATCCGGATGATAATGAGGGTGTATTTTGTTGAATTTCTTTTATTTTCAGATAGAGTGCTACTTCCAAGCGTTTTTTCTGAAGCTCGCACCCCAATGTGTAAACCTCTGTCAGTTTTTGGGTAAAGGAGACGTTAGCCGCATGACACCCTCCGCTGCAAGCAAAGCGTGCCCAACACTCCCGGCAAGACGATTTGGCATTGACATTTGCTGAGCGAAAATCCTGAACCAACTCAACCTTGAGTTGATGAGGATTTTTGTCATAGAGTGAACCCATTTTATAGTCAACTTGGCCAACAAACTGATGACACGGATAAAGATCTCCCTCTGGAGAAATCGCCACATACTCGTGACCGGCGCCACATCCGGAAAGCCGTTTGAGCAAACAGGGTCCCTGATCTAAGGCGACATTGAAATGAAAGAAATTAAAGGACTTACCTTGCGCCCGGCGCACTACGAGTTCTTCACCGAGACGATCATACGCTTCTCGAATCTTAAACAGATCCCCTTCCTGGAAAGCATAAGCATCCTTTGGGCCGGCGACAACCGGTTCCATAGAAATCCGATTGATGCCTAACTCCGCCATGTGCAAAACATCCCGGTCAAAATCCAAATTAAAATGCGTATACGTCCCCCGAACGTAGTAATAAGTCCCCACCGCAAAGGGTGAACTATCTGATCGTTTAGTTGCAAACTGTTTGATTAGAGGGGTAACTTTAGCGTAACTTCCCCGCCCATCAGCGTAAGGACGCATACGGTCATGTACTTCCGGGCGACCATCTAAGCTCAGGACGACACTGATCTCCTCTTGCTCAAGATAAGCTTGCACTTTCTCATCCAGCAGGATGCCGTTTGTGGTCAGGGTAAATTTGATGGTTTTATTTTGGTCTGCTGCAGCTTTTCTTCCGTATTTAACCAAATCCTTAACCACCCTAAAGTTCAGAAGCGGTTCCCCGCCGAAGAAATCGACTTCACAATGCTTGCGCTGACCTGATAACTCTAAAACAAAGTCAATCCCCTTTTTACCCGTCTCAAAATCCATCAGCATCCTGCTCCCACCAAAGGCTCCAGTCCCTGCAAAACAATATTTGCAGCGTAAATTACAATCATGGGCCACATGTAGACAAATCGCTTTGACGATTGGTTTTTCCGGGTAATTCGGAGTCAAAGCTTTCGCCTCTACGGAGAAAAGCGTCCCTTCCCTCCGGAGTTCATCCAGTTCAGCAAGGATCTCTGAAAGTTCTTCTCCCGCAAACGCTTGTTTTCCCGCTTGTCCAAGGACCAAGTTAATCCCCTCAGGAGTGATATCCTTCTTCACCTCTTGCAAATCCTCACAAGCCTTTATTACATCAAATGTTCCCTCATCCAGCAGATGCAAAGAGCCGGAATTGACATCATGCGCGATCAATAAGTCTCCTTGGCGATAACTATGAACATTCTTCTTGATACGATATCCTTGAATATTAAAAATATTTAACATCTAAATCCTCTCTTTCTTACCTTTGTCCCTGGGTTCTTTAACTCAAGAACCCACCCGTAGGCGGGTGGGTTCTGCAATCCTATGTTCGAATTTTATTTAACACACACTTGGTTCCCAACCGTGCACGACGTCTTACAAGCAGATTGGCAAGAAGTTTGACACTTGCCACACCCTCCAGTCTTCACCATTGCACTTAGATTTGCTTTCACTATGGTCTGAATGTGTTTTGCCATTCAAACACCCTCCTCTCGATAATCACGTCTTATAATTCACTCCAGATTATAACACAGGGACAAGGAAAAAGGCAAAGCATCGTCCTGTTGATCCACTTTCAAGACTCCCACTTCTATTAAGAGGGGGTTCCATAATTTGCTTCAGTGGGGACAGACTAGATCTTTGCCGCAAAGTGTTCCTTGTAGGATGAATTCGCCAAAAATTTTAACAAAAATGTTGACGAACTTGCTTCAATATACATATAATGAAGTGTACTAATCTCAGTTAGGTGAGGCTCCTGCATAAACATAGGCCACTGCCCAGAAATGTCGAGAGACGCCAATTGGGTAGAACAGGTATTACCGGCATAAGGTTTTACCTAAGGTGGCTGAGAAAACTCTACGCTATGCAGTGCTAAAGCTCAACGAGTAGGGAGGTCCATAACGTATGCTTATAGACCTTCTATTTACTATAGAGGTCTTTTTATTTTACCTACTTATTATGTTCCGGATTTTAGGCAACCTTAAAGGAGGTGGTTTTATGGATTCTGGACCTTACCCTGATCACTCGCGCAATCATACTACAACTCATACTGAACAGCGTAGTCTTTACAGTAAGCGCCAGACTCCGTCACTCAAGGGAGGGAAATAAATGAATGACTTGAAAGTTCTAGGGGAATTTTATTTCAGCCAGTTATCCAATAAACCGATCTTGGATGCCAAAGGACGCCGTATTGGTCGCTTGTATGATCTGGCCATGCGCTGGGACAGTGTCTCGCCCCAGGTAACCGGCATTCGCTACGCCAAAGGGATCCCTGCCCTAATTCCCATCGAGTGGGTTGTTTCCTGGAGTTCAGACGGTCTGCGTCTTAATACCACGTTTGATCCCCTCCTGACGTGCCCGCTGCATGAAGATGAAACGTTTATTGGCAAATGGCTGTTAGATAAACAAATTATTGACTTGGAAGGATCCAAGCTAGTACGAGTGAATGACATTTCCTTATCGTGGGTGTCCCACGACGATCATCAATATGTTGTCTTAGTTGCTGTCGATATTGGTGCGCGTGGTTTATTCCGCAGGTTGGGCGTTGAGTTTTTACTGAGTCGGATCGAAAATAAATTTGTGGGTTGCCAGTATATCAAACCTTTAGAAAGTCGAACATCGTCCCTGCAGCTCACTAGAGAAAAAGAACAACTGCGTCAACTTCACCCGGCAGACATTGCCGATATTATTGAAGAGATGGACTATAAACAAAGAGCTAATTTCCTCGATGCCCTCGATTCTCAACAAGCCATCGAGGCCTTAACCGAGATGGAATTGGATACCCAGATTGAAATGATTAATCAGATGGATGAGGACAGGGCATCCGATATCCTGGAAGAAATGCCCGCAGACCAAGCCGCTGATATTTTGGGCGAGTTGTCCTCCGCCAAGTCTGAAGAACTTCTGCGCTTAATGGAATCTGATGAGGCTGAAGATGTCCGGGAATTAATGCAATATGAGGAAGACACCGCCGGTTCACTGATGACAACCGAATATATCGGTTTACCGTTCTGGCTTACCGCTGAACAAGCCATTGATGAATTAAGACGACTAGCTCCTGAAGCAGAAACAATTTATTATCTTTATGTGGTGGACGAACAAGAAACCCTCGAAGGAGTTCTTTCTCTGCGAGAGCTGATTATTGCTTCCCCGGAGACCCCTTTAAAAAAATTGATGCATACCAAAATTGTTAAGGTGTCCCCCTATGACGATCGCGAAAAGGTGACTGACATCATCCACAAATATGGGTTACTGGCGGTCCCAGTCGTCAATGCTCAAGTTCAAGTCGTAGGAATCATCACGGTGGATGACGTTTTGGAGTTATTAATGCCCGATCGCCCACGGGTGGAAAGTCGCTTAACTTTGATCGCCCGACGCCGTCAGGCAAGGGGGGGGCATAGCGAGTGAACTTGAAAGAACGCTCCGCCTTGTTCTTAGCCGTGATGGGCCCGGGAATCGTTACTGCTTTTGCTGATAATGATGCCGGCGGAGTAGCTACCTATGCAGCTGCCGGCGCTAAGTACGGCTATTCACTCATCTTTATCATGCTGATCAGCCTTGTGCTTTTAGCTATTGCCCAAGAGATCTCCGCGCGCACTGGAGCCGTAACAGGTCGCGGTCTCTCTGACTTAATCCGGGAACATTACGGTGTGAAGTGGACGTTCTTTGCCATGAGCGTCCTCCTGATTGCCAATTTGGGGACCACAGTTTCCGAGTTTTCGGGGATTGCGACAAGCTTTGAAATCTTTGGGATTAGCAAGTATATCTCCGTACCGGCAATAGCCGCTCTTATTTGGTGGCTGGTCATCAAGACGGATTATGGGAAAATGGAGAAAATCTTCCTGTTCCTCTGCTTGACTTTTTTCAGTTATGTCGTCTCTGCGATTATTATCAAACCGCCTTGGTCAGAAGTTTTGGTCCACTCAATTACCCCTACATTTTCTGGCGCCCCAGCTTTTTTACTGATGGCCATCGGGATGATTGGTACAACGATTACTCCCTGGGGACAGTTCTATCTTCAATCTTCGGTGGTTGATAAGGGAATAACTACCCAGGATTATCGCTATACGCGCTGGGATGTCCTGATTGGGGCGTTTTTCACCGGCTTCATTGCCTTCTTTATCATTGTGTCCTCGGCGGCAACGCTCTACGCCAACAAGATACCCATTGAAACGGCAAAAGATGTTGCCCTGGCCTTAAAACCATTAGCCGGGGAATATGCCAGTTTGCTTTTTAGCTTTGGTTTGCTCGGTGCATCAATGTTGGCTGCATTTGTCCTTCCTTTAAGCACCGCTTACGCCGTCTGTGAAGCGTTCGGCTTTGAACATGGCGTCAGTAAATCATATAAAGAAGCGCCTATGTTCTTTGGGCTTTATACAGTCCTTATCGTTTTGGGAGGCACCATCGTCTTATGGCCCAATTTGTCCTTGTATCACGTCATGTTAACCACTCAAGTCGTTAATGGGGTACTTTTACCCCCCATTCTCATTTTCATGATCCTGATCGCCAGCAAGAAAAGCATCATGGGCGAATATGTAAATACAAGATTTTTCAATGTCATCTCCTGGACCTTTACCTTTGTTTTAATTTTTCTTACCATACTTTTACTAGTATCCACTTTGTTCCCGGATTTTTCAGGAAACATTTCAGGTTTTTTAGGATTATCATAAAAAAGTGAACTCGTTCAACTAAAGTTGAACATCGAGTCTTCGGTGGGGGAGTCTACCCCCACCGAAGCAGAATAAGGTGTACCTCTCCCACTTGTAGAAGTGGGAGTCTTACGATTGGATAACGGGGGGATTTCAATACTGAAGTACCTCCTTATTTCTCATCTTTCGCACTTTATAAAGACCTCTGACATCTGACTTAAAGTGCTCTCGAACCTTCAGAACGCAACTGCCCCGTCTGATTGCTTTTAATAACTTTGTCAATTATACTTATTAGCATCGCCCCTTCTTGAGGTAATGTGGCTTTTAGAGGCAAATAATTCGAAGGATGATTACAGCGGAAAATGCAATCAGTAACCTGTAAGTGTTCAACAAGAGTCTTAATTTCACTTAAGGATTCAAAAGGTGAAAGCAGTTCTAACTCTCCCTTTTGCACCGAACGTATAATGGGAGCTTCTGGCATGACGATTAAAGTTAAACCCGCCAAATAATGGGGATTAATAGCATTAGCTACCTTTGCCGTTTCTATAGCATGTTCCTGAGAATAAGCTTTTCCGCCTAATCCAATAATTACTGTACAAGAAAGTAACAAACCGCTTGCCATCACTTTTTGGCCGGCAGCAATCATTTCCTCTGGTGTAACCCCTTTATGCACTGCCTTTAGAATTCTGGCGCTTCCGCTTTCTACTCCAAGATAGACAATATTTAAACCATGTTCCTTAAGCTCTTTTAGTTCCTCTATGCTTTTTCGCTGAATATCTTTCGGTCCGCCATAGATTCCTACTCTTTCAAGACGTGAAAAACCCCGATAGAGCTGATCGAGGATCTTTACAAGTATAGACGTTTCTATAGTTAGAGCATCTCCATCAGCTAAAAAAATTCTTTCTGCATCAGGATAGTACGCCAAAGCGGTTAAAATGATTTCTTCAATTTCCTGCTCAGATTTTATCCGAAAACGCTTATCTTTATAAACACTGCAAAAAGTACAAGCATTATGTCGGCAACCTACAGTAAGCTGGAGAATGAGACTTCCCGCTTCACTGGGAGGACGATAAATAGCACCTTCATAAAACAAATGTTATCATTCCTGTCTCTTAGATTTATTATTACTACTCTATATTTACTACATCTTACATCGTTTTATCCCTTTTGTCATCATTAGAATAGGTCCTAAGATCATTCGTAAGTATTCAGCGTGGAATCAATATACTATTTACTATCTTTGATTTGGAGGTTTAATTATTGGATCAGCAAGCGGATTCTTCCAAAGATAGCGAAACCAGCAAAAATCCTATTCCCAATCAGGAGCTCTTTGCCGTTATGATGCGTAGGGTATGGCTGGATAACTCCTTGATCATAGCCTGTCAGGATGTTTTCCGATTATTAGAAAAAATTACGACCGACCCGGAAACCAATCAGGAAAACTTAACCATACTTTGTAAGGAACCTGCTTATAGACAAACTTTAAGGCAAGAATGGGACAAGAAGGCGTTAACGTTAGAACGTCTGGCAGATCTCCTGGATACGACTCGGCGGCAAATTCGGTTAGAAAGCCTCATAATTAGTGAGAAGGATCAGTTCGCTCCAAAAGATGGACAGGAATGATACAAATAACAACACTTCCATACTCGAAAAGTGTAAATCTGTTCCAAGAAGGGTAGGGAACTATGTTAGATTTTCATGAAAAGGTAATGTCAGCAGAAGAAGCTGTCAAGCGTTATATTTCACCTGGTACACACATAGCTTTTGGTGGCTTTACTATTTTGAGGCGTCCGATGGCCATAGGGCGAGAAATTGTTCGCCAAGGGATAGGGGATTTATATGTCACCATGAATGGCGGAAGTGCGGTTGAAGAAATGTTAGCTGGCGCCGGTTTAATTAAATGGCTTGAAACGACGTATATTGGCTTGGAAGGTAGTATGCCTGTTGCTTACGCTATCCGAAAAGCCATTGAACGTGGGAAAATAGAACTCATTGAGGATTACTCTAACTGGAGTTTTGCCTTACGTACGGTGGCTGGGAAATATGGTTTGCCCTTTATGCCTTGTTTAGGGGATCTGGGGAGTGACCTCTTGGAATATGACTCCTTTGGTAAAGCCGGTTTGCGGGGTAGAGACGAGCATGGTGAGTGGATTCATCCCGGCATACCACCAAAGAAGTATGAAGTTATCGATGATCCGTTTGAAGGTTGGGGACTGAGACCGCGCCGTTTCCGGAGCGGAGAAGATACGTGCAGTAATAAAACCAATTTATATCGAGAAAAGAAGAATTGGCCGACTGCGTACACAGGCAAACCTGGTGTTAAAGTAGCGTTAGTGCCCCCCGTCTTACCGGAAGTTAGTGTTCTTCATGTTCAAAGAGCAGCCTATGATGGTACGGTTCGGATGGAAGGACTAATCGGTCCGGATATTGATCAATCTTTATGCGGCCGGATACTCATTGTGGAATGTGAACGGATCTGTCCGCCGGAAGAACTTAGGGAAAAACCAGAGCTAAATCAAATCCCTGCCCATGCCGTACATGCCATTGTCGAGCAGCCCTTTGGCTGTTATCCGACGGCTGTCCCCAATTATTATGATTATGATTACTCTTGGTTTAATAACTATATTATGGCAGTTAATCACAAGTCAGAAGCTGTGGTTAAGCAATTCTGGCAAGACCATGTAGCTTCTACCAAAAATGATTGGGATTATTTATTCCAAACCATTGGGATAGACAAACTCTTTGCGTTAAGAGCGGATCCACATTATCATTACAATCCTAACCTTGAGCGGTTTAAATAAAACTTGGCTGGCTGCCATGACGTCACTATCGCCATCCGTGGCCAATCCCCTTTTCTGGTAATTGCTAATCAATGCTAAATAGAGGGATGAAAATATGCCTGAGCAATTAGATAACCTAAATAATGATAAAAAAGCTTTGCCTAATCCTGGTGGTCAGGCAGCGGGTGACTATACCCACGTAGAATTGTTAGCTGTTGCCACTGCTCGGGAATTATATGACGGAGCTTTTGCCTTCGTCGGGACCGGGTTACCCCTTTTAGCTGCTGGTTTAGCTCAACATACTCACGCCCCCAATATGACAATTATTCTGGAAGCCGGTACAGTAGGGCCTAGCATCAAACATCTACCAGTTTCAGTGGCTGATCCACGTGCGGGCTATATGTCCACAGTCCTCTCCACAACTGCTGATGCCTTTGGGGCGATTGCCTGCCGAGGGTATTGTTCCCTTGGGGTGCTTGGGGCGGCGGAATGTGACAAATATGGGAATCTTAACTCAACTGCCATAGGCGGTTATTGGTTCACTGATGTGGAGTCTGAAGTGAAGGGTTCTCGAACACGTTTAACAGGTAGTGGCGGAGCTAATAGTATTGCAAATCTTGCAGATAAGGTGGTTGTGATGATGGTTCACGAAAAACGCCGCTTTCCTGAAAAAGTTGAATATTTGACCTCCTGTGCCGGGGTACGGGGTCCAAAAGGAGAAGGGCGTTTTGACTACGGCATTTTTCGGGGAGGGGAGATGGTTGTCGTTAGTGATTTAGGAATTCTGAGACCCAATCCGGAGAGTGGAATCCTGGAACTTGAACAGTACTATCCAGGAGTTGACCCGCAATTTGTGCAAGAAAACACGGGCTGGCCTTTAATCATCAATAATGCCCGTGAAATGCCAAGTCCGACGGTCAAGGAAATAAACATTTTACGCACGGTTGTCGACCCAGAGTGTCTCTATCTGGCGCGTAAAAGCAAGCGTTCTTAACTTACCTCCGCATTCATTGATATATCTTCACCACGCTAGTGTATCAATTTATAACTCATGAATAATTCCGGGCTTTCCTGGCAAGGTTAGAGCAGATTGATAGCCTCCGCTTATGTTTTTAACTTTAAAACCTTTCTGGGTTAATATTCTGGAAGCTACATATCCTCTTAGCCCAACTTGACAATATTCCAGAATCTCTTTAGCCTTATCCAGCTCTCCGATTCTTTCTCTCAGGCTGTCTACAGGGATATTAAGAGCTCCCTCAAAATGTCCATTTTCAAATTCTCGTTCCGTACGTACATCCACTAATACTGTGTTTTCGTGATCATAGGCCATATATTCTTCCATTGTAAGCGCGTCCACTCTGCCCGTTAAGATATTTTGGGCAACATATCCCGCCATATTTACAGGATCCTTTGCTGAAGAAAAAGGTGGCGCATAACAAAGCTCCAACTCTGTTAAGTCAGTGACTGTTCCGCCCAGTCTGATAACTGTCGCTATTACATCAATTCTCTTGTCTACCCCATCATGCCCCACGCTTTGCGCTCCTAATATTTTACCTTCCTCATTAAAAATAACTTTTAAGGTCATTGGAAAGCCGCCTGGATAATACGAAGCATGGGATTGCGGATGAATGATGATAACTTTATAGGGTATTTTCAACCGCTTTAATGATCGTTCGTTGTTTCCAGTACTTGCTGCTGTTAACCTAAAAACTTTGATAATTGAAGTACCTTGCGTACCCTTATAAGAACTATCTAAACCGGCAATATTATCAGCGGCAATCCTGCCTTGTTTGTTTGCCGGTCCCGCCAAGGCAATAGCTCCCTTTTGTTTAGTCACAAAGTCCACAATTTCTATTGCGTCTCCAACAGCATATACATTGGCAGCATTTGTTTCCAGCTTTTCATTGACAATGATATGCCCTTTGGCTCCGAGTACAATTTTGCTATCCTGAAGAAATCCAGTGTCAGGAATAACCCCCATCGCTAAAATGACGAGATCTGCATACAACAACGCATCGCTATTTAAGGTTATTTCAACGTTACCGTTCAAATCCTTAAATGCTTTTACTCCATCGTTTAAGATTAAGCGAACGCCATTGTCTAAAATTTCTTTTTCGACAATGGTGACCAGATCCGTATCCAGAGGTGCGAGTAGATGTGGCGCTGCTTCTACGATCGTAACTGCCAGACCTCTATGCTTCAGATTTTCAGCTATTTCCACGCCAACAAACCCGCCGCCAATAACTACAGCGTTCTTAATTCCTTTATTGTCTACATAAGCTTTAAGCTTATCCGTATCTGGAATATTTCTTACAGTAAAGATCCTCTGGTTGTTGATACCCTCTATGTTTGGTTTAATTGCTCTTGCTCCAGGGGATAAAACCATATAATCATAGGACTCTTCATACATCCCCTTTTCTTGACTTCTTACCTTTGCTGTTTTTTTAACAGTATCAATTCCGACTACCTCACTGTTGATTCTTACATCAATATTAAATCGGCTCTTTAGGCTTTTGGGTGTTTGGACGATCAGTTTAGCCCTGTCCTCGATTGTTTCTCCAATGTAATATGGCAGCCCGCAATTTGCAAAGGAGATGTACTCATCTCTTTCGAACATGATAATCTCCGCATTTTCATCTAATCTTCTAAGTCTTGCAGCTGCAGTGGCCCCACCGGCCACACCGCCTACAATTAATACCTTTTTACTCACAATTATCCCCCTTATCTCACAACCTGATAAGAACATGCCTCAAGGCAGGCTTCATGTGCATCATCCCCCCACCTTGGCTGATAATTTGAAGCATCCGCTCCGTGTCTGTGACTACGCTGCCGGCCAGCAAAGTCACGTTATATTGTTGAAAAACTTCGGGAACAAGCGGCGTGGAAAGTCCCACAATACATACCTGCCTAGCCTTTGCGCAAAAGGGAAGAATCTCATCAATTGTATGATTTAGTATACTGGTTGCCGTGATGACAACTACATCACATTTGGGTAAATGCAGCGGGATTGTCTCATCGGAATACCATCCTTCCTCTTGAGCAGAACCACGTTCGAACACGTAAATATTTTTTGTTTTTGGCTTGATCACATGTAAAATCGGGGCGAAAGCCCCTACCATGCCAAAGGTCTCTTCCGGTTTGATCTCAATCGCATCAACTACATTACCGGTTTGCCCACGTGAAGATGGGTTATTTAAAAGCGCATTAATCACCGCTAAGCCGATAGCCGCTTTGATAAGATTCTTATCCTTTAGCCACGGAATAAGCGTTTCACAAGCTTGTCCGATAAGCTTGCCGGCCTCCGTTAAAACCCCGCAGCTATGCCCTAATTGATTGCGAAAGGTATAGGCCAATCCGCAAGCATTATTCTCCAGCACCGCGCAGGTATAACCGAGCCCCAGGCGAATCTCCTTGATTTTTCTTTCCTGCGCATATACCAGCGCTTGTTTGATTAAGTCCTCAGCAATCATTTTATGAACCTCCTTTTCTCTTTTGATATTTAGGTTCTGTTCACATTTAATCTCATCATCGTCCCGATACAATGAAAAAAAGTTAACACTATGCAGCGGTGTACGCTTAACTTCAAAATATTTTGCGAAATCAGCTGCTTTCGCCAATTCCTCCAGCTTCACTATCCATGAATCAAAATGCCTACACTCCTTACGTATAGTCTCAACACCTATCATCCCAGCGTAAATTGAACCATGAGAAACTTTTAAATTCTCATATCCACAAATGCTTTTCATCAATCGTTTAGATGGTGCAGTTTCATAACTGTTGTTAATATGTTCCGGAGTCTCAAATGTTTCCTTTATTTTAGTAATAGCATCAACTTGTTCCTTTGTTACACCATAACCTTGATACGCCCTGGGGTTAGCGAAAAGCATTGACTCAAATTCATGCATTTCTATGTAAGGAATAAAGTGGGTTCGTTTACCAACTCGTTCTGATATATCACTGAAGTTTCGCACCCCATAAAATGGTCAGAATTTAAGCCTGAAAACAGAGGGAAAAATAGCTGAAATCCGCATGAACACTGGGTTTATGGTATAATTAGATGTCAAACCAAATTAACCAAAAATGAGGTGTTATCAGGCGGAAACCTATCGAAGAAATTGAAAACGTACTCCAAAATCATGGTTATTTAATTAACAACATTATATGTGAAGTTATGAAGACCTTCAAGCTCAAAACACTGTGTGGTCAAGTTGGCTTCCAAAAACAGGAGAGCTATAGCGCTACAGAAATTCTCACACTTATGTTGATGTTACCCCTAATGTTATTATGCAGAATAGCATTCCATGAAAGCGACCGACTGAACGGTTAGTTTGCTCTGCATCGTTAAACACCGAGCGCTGTATCACACTAGTCCTTTAGCGCCGCTCGAATAAACTCTCTGAAAAGCGGATGCGCCCGGTTCGGGCAAGAGCTAGACTTGTAAAGGATGTCAAGATAAAGGGCATCCTTTCAGAGCTGACGCCCCCTGAATTTTTCCCTAGAAAAAGGAGAAAGACGCCTCTGTTTTGGTGTGGTACTGCATCAATAGTATCACTAGCTAGAGACATCTTCCAATAACGACATGCTTATTGTAGTTTTAGTTGTAACCTTTATCTCCCCTTATATACAGGAGGTCTTTTTTCAGCAAAGGCTACCCTTCCTTCAATCCTATCTTCGGAATCACGTAATATGCCCCAAAGTAATCCCTCCAGTTGGGAACCTGATTTAACCGGTAAATCTCCACCGATTACTACAGCTTGTTTTGCAGCTTTAACCGATAAAGGAGCATTGTTCGCAATTTTTTCAGCCATGGCTTTAGCCGTCTCCAATAACTTATCTGCGGGAACAACATCGCTGATTAAACCGACACGGTGAGCCTCAGCAGCAGTAATTCTATCCCCTGTAAGGAGCATCCGCATCGCAATTGCCTTCGGAATAAATCTAATTAAGCGCTGGGTACCTCCCAAGCCTGGCAAGCTGCCCACCTTAACTTCCGATAAACCGAAAGAAGCCTTTTCTGAGGCAATACGAATATCACAAGCCAAGG
>JBAQLX010000555.1:0-3812 GCA_049302315.1 Desulfosporosinus sp. | reverse complement strand
TTGGCGACCTCTTCCGCCTCTCAGGAAATGGCTATCCTGACGGGTGCCCTAGATGCCATGGTAGTGGATATTCAATGTATTTATCCCTCGGTCCAAACTGTTGCCGAATGTTACCATACCAAGGTTGTAACGACAGAATTTATGATGAAGATCCCGGGAGCCCAACACATAGCGTTTAATACAGCAACTGCTCTGAACGATGCGAAAAAGCTGATTAGCATAGCTCTTGAGGCCTACAGGCAGCGGGATCCCAGGAAAATTTCCATTCCCCTGGAGCGTCATAAGCTTGTGGCAGGTTTCAGTATCGAAGCACTCGTGGCAATTTTCGCCAATATTTGTCCGGAGCGTCCTATATCTGTACTGACGGAGGCCATCCTCAGCGGTCAACTCAAAGGGGTTGCCCTCATGGCCGGCTGCAACAACCTGAAACGACTCCAGGATGAATCCCATGTTACCGTTCTCAAAGAACTCGTCAGAAATGACGTATTCGTCATTGCCACCGGCTGCTCTGCCGGGGCCTACGCAAAATTTGGTCTGATGTCCCCCTTGGCCGTGGACGCTTATGCCGGTGCAGGATTAAAATCATTTCTTAATACGCTTGAAGGAGCAAACCCCCAATTGACAACCGGACTGCCTTTGGTTTTCCACGTGGGGGCCTGTGTTGATAATAGCCGTGGTATGGATCTGGCGATCGCCATGGCCAATGAACTGGGTGTAGATATCCCGAAGGTTCCCTTCGTCGTATCTGCTCCGGAGGCTATGCATGAAAAAGCAATCTCCATCGGTTCTTGGGCGGTCACGATGGGCCTTCCTGTCCATGTCGGCTCGTTACCCCCTGTGGAGGGAAGCGACCTCGTCTATGGCCTAACTACGCAAATAGCGTATGACGTCTTTGGCGGAAACTTTATTTTTGAAGTTGATCCTCTCCTGGGCGCCACAAAGCTCTTGGATGCCCTGGAGTATAGGACTTGGAAACTGAACATTCATAAAAAGACAGCAGAAAAAAATAGTACCGCGATTGCCCAAGGCTGGTAAGACTGGCAAGACTGGTAAGAAAGGAGGGGAAATTATGTCTATGGAGAAGATTTACGAAAGCTCTATTAAGGATCCCACCAGGCAACCAAAAAAACTGTTGCACAAGGCCTACGCCGGCACCATAATCGCCCTGACTTATGCAGAAATTCTCCTGAATCGGGCAATCAAAGACCATGGTACCGACCAAATCGTCGGTTATCCGGATACAGCTTACCATCTCCCGGTTATCACCTGTCTTTCGGGCGAAATGGTGACCCAGCTGGGAGAACTGGTTCCTATTTTGAACCGGATGCGTAATCAGGTTCGCTCTGAACTTACCTTTGCCAATGCAAGACTTTGGGGAGAATCCGTTCTTTATGCTGCCGAAATCATTGAGACGCTGCATTATCTGCGCGGAGATGAACCCAAAGTTAAACCGTGGACTGGATTCTTAGGCGACCCTATTTTACGAAAACATGGGATTAAGATGGTCGACTGGACGATTCCGGGAGTCGCTGTTATTCTGGGACGGGCCAAAGACTCAGCGGCGGCTAGGAAAATTGTCGATAATTTGATGGGCAAAGGGTTTATGATCTTTCTTTGCGATGAGGTTATTGAGCAGTTACTGGAAGAGAACGTCAAAATTGGCGAAGACTATATCGTTTTTCCTCTGGGTAACTTTACTCAGGTTATTCACGCCGTGAACTATGCTTTCCGAGCGGGCCTGACTTTCGGTGGGATTCCTGCCGGAGAACGTGAAAATCATCGTGACTATCAACGTCGCCGCGTGCGGGCTTTCGTTCTTCAGCTTGGAGAATTGGATGATGTCAAGGTTGCTGCGGAAATGGGCGCCATCTTTATGGGCTTCCCGGTTTTAACGGACCAGCCGCTTAGTGAGGATATGCAAATCCCGGATTGGTATATATCTGAGCCTGATTATGATAAAATTATTCCCTTGGCGCTGGAAATACGCGGTATAAAATTGACAAACCTCAAAATCCCTATTCCGGTAAACTTCGGTCCGGCTTTTGAGGGCGAAGCTATCCGCAAAGCGGACACCTACGTAGAATTTGGCGGCGGATGGACTACGGCTTTTGAACTGGTCCAGATGGTCGGTCCTGATCAAATAGTTGACGGTCAGGTCACGGTTATTGGACCAGAAATCGATAATGTTCCAGAGGGAGCCAAACTTCCCCTAGGCATTAAGATTGACATTTTTGGCCGCAAGATGCAGGCGGATTTTGAAGGGGTTTTAGAACGTCGAATTCATTACTTTGCCAATTATGGGGAAGGTATTTGGCATGTGGCCCAAAGGGATTTGTGCTGGGTACGGATTTCCAAAGACGCTAGGGTAAAAGGCTTCCTACTAAAACACTTGGGGGAACTTCTCCTAGTGAAGTTAAAGCAGGAATTTCCGGCAATCGTGGACCGTGTTCAAGTTACTCTTCTGACAGACCAAATTGCCGTTGAAGAGGGCCTTGTTCAAGCTCGCGAGCGCTATCGGGCCCGCGACGATCGGATGAGGAGCTTGACCGATGAGTCTGTTCAAGACTTTTACTCCTGTTTGCTTTGTCAGTCCTTTGCCCCCAACCATGTTTGTATTGTCACTCCGGAACGGGTTGGCTTGTGTGGTGCCGTAAGCTGGTTGGATGCCAAAGCATCTTATGAAATCACCCCAAACGGACCAAACCAACCTATTCCCAAAGGACCGGCGCTGGATGAGCTCAAAGGTATGTGGCAAAATACCAATGATTATTTATTTAAAGCTTCCAACAACACCTTGGAAGAGGTTAATCTTTATACCTTAATGGACAAACCCCTGACCTCGTGCGGCTGCTTCGAGGCCATCATGGCCATCGTTCCTGAAGCCAATGGTCTCATGCTCACTACCCGTGAACACACCGGAATGACCCCAAGTGGGATGACCTTCTCCACGCTGGCTGGAATTTGCGGTGGTGGAATACAAACCCCGGGTTTTATGGGAATCGGCAGATCGTACCTCCTCAGTAAGAAATTCATCCCTGCGGATGGCGGAATTGCCCGTATTGTCTGGATGCCCAAAGAATTGAAGGAATTCATCCGCGAAGACTTTGTTCAACGCTCTGTCGACGAGGGGTTAGGTGCGGATTTTATTGATAAGATTGCCGACGAATCCGTCGGCACCACGGTAGAGGAAATCTTACCATTCCTTGAGGAAAATGGACATCCTTGCTTCGAGATGGAATCACTGTTTTAGAAAGGAGTTTCAAAATGGCTCTCACCGGTTTAGATATTTACAAACAATTACCAAAGAAAAACTGCAAAGAATGCGGCGTACCTACTTGCTTAGCCTTTGCCATGGCTTTGGCCTCCGGCAAAGCGGCGTTGGACGCTTGCCCTTACGTTACGGAGGCTGCTCGTGAGGCTTTGAATTCTGCTTCAGCTCCTCCAATTAAAGCCATTAAGTTTGGAAAAAATTCTGTTCTTGGAGATGAAACAGTCCTTTTCCGTCATGATAAGACATTTTATCACCCCACTACGTTGCTTATCCATGTGTCGGATACCTTAAGTGACGACGAATTGAGGGTAAAACTCCAGGAGATCAAAGACCTGGAGTTTGAACGTGTCGGACTCCAATACACTATCGACGGTGTTGCAGTCGTCAATGATTCAAGCGATGCTGCGCGCTTTGCCCAAGTTGCCGCCACAGTGGCTGAAAGTACGGATAAATCCCTGGTTTTACTGAGTGAAGATCCCCAAGCTGTCAAAGCGGCCTTGGCCCAGTTGGTTTCCCGTAAGCCGCTAATTGGGGCAGCAAC
>JBAQLX010000554.1:0-2066 GCA_049302315.1 Desulfosporosinus sp. | reverse complement strand
AAGCAGGATCATTCAAGATAGTTTGATAGTTTTTGTCCCCGCCGGTTGAAGAACTGACCAGAATCAGATCAGGATTCCAGGCAAGTACTTGCTCCATAGAAACGGGCGACATGCCCTGCCCGCTCTTGGCTTGTACATTGGCAACATTTTTGCCTCCGGCAAATTTTAAGACTTCGGCATGATGGGAAGCTTCCGGATCGGTAGCAAGCCCGGCATTTCCTTATTTTCATGAAAATAGCTCCACCTTTAGAAAGTGGAGCTATGCCAAACAAAAGCCTAACAGGCTCAACCACCTCCTTTTCAATAGGAAGGCATACCCATTTCCGGATATACCCGAGGGCTTATTGCCCTGGCCGAAATACCATGGATTACTCTTTAGGTTGCTTCGGCTCGGAGATAAAATATGTATTTTTTACACCTGTACGACGAAGGAAATTAGGGATCCGTTTCTTCCTTATGTCACCTGCCATAAGCCAATAAGAACTATCTACCTATGAAGTATATAATAAGTCCTATTCATTTTCAATAGTTTTTATTATAATAGCAGTATGCAGTTATATTCTGTTCAAGACCCTCACAGAAGTCTCATTTGAATTCGGACAACCGCTACTTTCCAGGGAGGATGCCAAAAACTTTGTAATGACCCATTCTCCTGAAATCAGCAAGGAGGATTTGGCGAGTTTTCTATCCCAGCGCCTCAAAGAAACAGGTGAAAAGCAATACCCCTTCTATATCCCCCGCATGAAATCAATGGGCATATTTGAAATCGAAGGTGTCTTCTGTCTTCGTCCAAGACAGGAAAAGTACTTTTTGTCCTTGCGCTTCTAGCAGATCCGTCTCAGCCTTGGTCATAGTCAGGCATAGATCAGGCTTCGTTTGAAAACCTTCTCCATCAGAATAGCTCCGCTTGCATCCTGAAATAGGGGGCTGGTTTTCAGCATAGAACACTTCACTTCATAAGCAGGCATAAGCCAGCAATAATCGTCATTTCTCCTCTAGTTTTCTGATCACCGTTCGGTCTGCGGATTTACCAAAAAAGTGATAGCCTGAGCCCGCCTCAGCCAGAAGGTCTAATAATTCATCGGGGTTTGTCACTGAAATACCGCCCAGAATATCAACGCCACGCTTATACATTCAGACACGATTCTACGACCCATGTCTTTCATATAGCGTTCAACAAACTGACACTTATCAACAATGTATAAATCATCCGATTTCAGAATTTTCAAGACCCACACCTCTATAGTAAAGTGATCACTACTTTCAGAGATTCTCCAAGCCACATAATAGTTCTGCTTCCACCTCATCTCCAGCTTGATACCCGGCGACACCGATTGGCGCGATTAACATGGCGTCCGCCTTTAACAATGAATGCGGCAGACTTTTATCCATCTCGATGGACGAGGCTATATAGCAGCCGTCTTGTTTGGACAGAACAAGCCTGACATATCTTTCAAAATGCGGGTCCTTTTCCAGTGGTTTTTCCAGTTTGACTTTGATCTTGGGTCGTACGGGAGCACGCAGACCATAGTAATGATGCACCAGCCCGAATACGCACCAATCCATAGCAAGAAAGGTAGCGAGAATCGGTCCGGGTAAATTGACCACCGGTTTTCCGTCAATTATGGCAATGGCCACAGGTTTTCCCGGAATTGCTTTTATGCCGTGACGGAAAATGTAAGCCCGTTCTTGCAGCAGACTCGCGTTGAAGTCTTCCGCTCCCTTTGAGGAACCGCCGTTAATCAAAACAATATCCGCCGCAGCTAGGGCCATATTCAGAGCCTGCTTCAGTTCGGTGGGCTTGTCCTTGATAATAGGATAGCAAATTGGCTCCGCACCCCATTGCTGCAGGAAAGCTGAAACCATCAAGCCGTTGGACTCAACGTTTTGACCGCGCTCCGGTTTGATACCGGCGGTGATCAGCTCGCTGCCGGTTGGCATATAGACGATCTTCGGCTTTTTGATGACTTCCAGTTGATAAATACCACCCAAACCGAGCACCTCCAAATGTACCTGTGTCAGACGAATGTGCGCCTCTACCAGCAAATCGCCTTCTTTGACCATAC
>JBAQLX010000553.1:0-2080 GCA_049302315.1 Desulfosporosinus sp. | reverse complement strand
GTTTATTACTTGCTTGCTTACTTGTTTTCCAAGTCTTGAATACGTTGCTCCAAACGCTCCAGATCAGCTTTGGTGGGAATATTTAAGTCCTTGAGAAGCTTTTCCAATTGCTCATGAATACGAGCATCCATTTCTTTCTTCTCTGCTTCCCCCTTTTCGAACAACTTACGTATCAGTTCCTTGGATTCAGCAGCAGAAACATCCCACTTTTTAACTAACTCGTCTACAAGCTTCTCGATCTGTTCCTTACTAACCACCGCTAATCCCAAGCCAAAAGCCAGCCCCTTGTTAATTAGATCTTTCATGCCAGATCCCCCCTTTGTTCGTTTAAGGTTCATATAACTATTAGTCTTCACTGATAATAATGTTTAAAGCCTTTTAATATTCTTGAGTTAATTATAATTGTTTACTAAAATAGTTCAACTTATTAAAAATCTTTGAATTTTTTTCTCACCATCCGGTATCTTGCCGTCCACGGTAATGGTCCTTTCTGGCAAGAGTGGCCAAGCATCCCCTGATCGCCATTGGTCTATGATATTACCCATTCCAGCGTTGAAAAAGCGTATGTTCAATCCCAAACTGATCCAGGACTCTTCCAACCACATGATTGATTAAATCCTGAATTTCTTTCGGGTGGTGATAAAACCCCGGCGAAGCAGACATAATCGTTGCGCCCGCTCGTGCCAGCCGCAACATATTTTCCAAATGAATGATATTGTAAGGCATCTCCCGCGGGACGACAACAAGCGGGCGGTGTTCTTTCAAAGTAACTTGAGCCGCGCGTGCCAGAAGATGCTCTCCCGTGCCGGTCGCCATTAAGCCAAGCGTGTTCATCGAACATGGGATCACCACCATTCCATGGGTACGATAAGAGCCGCTGGCCAGGGAAGAAAACAGGTTTGTATTTTCATGGATATGTACGTTTTCCGGCAAAGCCGCCCGTTCAATCCCAGTTTCATAGACGAGTATTTTTTCTCCGATCGGCGACATAACCAATTCAACCTGCCAGTCCATTGCAGCGAGGACATTAATTAACGTGAGTGCATAGATTGAACCACTTGCCCCTGTCAGGCCGACAATCAAATGTTTTCTCACAAGGTGCCTCCATCATCAACGTTTCCAACTGCCGCTAAGATAATACTACGATTGTATCATCGTGACTTTACTCTTTCAATGGACGAATTTAATTATTGACAAACTCTCAATCTCATCATATAATAATTTTTATTACGCGGTCGTGGCGGAACTGGCAGACGCGCTAGATTCAGGTTCTAGTGCTCGCAAGGGCATGGGGGTTCAAGTCCCCCCGACCGCACCACTTGAGATCAAAGGCCTTTGGGCCTTTTTTCTTTTGCCTCTGTTAGGCACGAGTAATCCAAAATGCCCAACAAATGCCCAACAAAAATATCGAAACTAAAAAGGACTTTCCCTAATTAAGAATAGGGCAGTCCTTTTTGGGTTCGAAATATAACGATTATAGTGATTTATTGTATTGCATCAACCCGTCTTCTACTCCCATTCGGTAAATGATTTCTTGATATATTCCCCCTGCCAGACCGGCGGATTGTTCGTACTCTAGGAAGAGTAAACTGTTGTTATCAAGGAGTGCCACGATTTTACTGCCTAATTTAATAGCTCTTTGTGTGTTTCGTTTATAATCCACATCTTTTAAAGCACTATTATAAGCATCCACAAAAATTCGATTTTCTATCTCTAGCATCAGTTGACCTCCCTAATTTAGTTTGCAAATGAATGTTAATACACCTTCGCCTCGCTTACTTCTTTCCACCAACTGATTTCCATATTGCCTTAAAGCTTAGTCCATCATTCCTCGTTCAACCCTTTGTCCCGCATTTGAAGGACATATGTTCCAGTGCATGCAAGATCAATTGAAAATAATTTATGATTCAGATTTAATATTCAATTATTATCTATGATCATTAATAATTATACGATCATTATTTGCATAGTGTTGCATTTAGGATTCCGAATCACTTGATTTTGCTTGATAAAAGTCCCGATACCGTAGCGATTTGGGATTATGAAAAACCAAATTGAGCAGAGAGTCGACCTTTTCAGC
>JBAQLX010000552.1:0-4214 GCA_049302315.1 Desulfosporosinus sp. | reverse complement strand
GTTATAACTGCCTGCTCAAGTAGTCTTCGACATGGGGAAGTCATTTCTTTGCTCCATTTTTATCCTGCCATATGCAAAAATTTACCTTTGCATAATTATAACACGGGTGGAGCTAAGGACATACCCCCCTTAAATCTAATCAAGATTAAACCTCACGATATGTGTGGGAGAATTCTAATGGAATATATCGGGAACTATCGCATGTATGATTATGATAACGCAATTTTAAAGCCCTACACCAAGATACTTCAGATCTTCTATACTCTCTGAATCTATGTTTTTCTTTTCGGGGGAGAAGTTGGATTGGAGAGAATCTAAAAAACTTTATTGATTAATTTAAGAAAGGCGGTATAAAATGAAAAGAGCATCTTTTTAGTGAAAAACAAAATTGTAGCTTTAACCATGGCTCTGGCAGCAATCATTTTCTTAGGGTGGTCTCCTGCCATAGTAACAGCGGCTACCGAAAACGCCAATAGCACACAGAAGGTGCAGGCTCCTCTCCCGGCGTTAGAGAATGTTAAGAAGATTGATTTAAACTTACCTAATGAGACTATACTTATTGAAAATAGTGATAAGTTACCAGAACTTATGACTGATCAGAATATAACAATACTCGAATCTTATGGTGTAAATTCAAAAAGCAATGTTGTAAGCGTAAAAGAGATAAAAGACAATCAAAATGATCGTTATATTTCAGAAGTACAATATAATGACCAGTGCTTAGTTGGCTTTGATAAAAATAATAATATTATTCTTATTTCAAATTTTAATCATACAAATTGTACAACTGCTAGTTTAAAAGACATGATTAATAATATTGAAGTAAATAGCAATATTAAGGATGGTTATAAACTAGTTAATTCAGAAGCATTTGATAATGATTATTGGCAGTTGGAATGGGAGAAAGATATTGGCGATGGCATCCTTAATCCTAATGACTCATTAAAAGTGGTTTTGAATAGGAAAGATAATTCAATAGCTGTATTCAACAGGTTTGAAATGATGCCAAATACAAGCGAACCTAACATAAGCAAAGAAGAAGCTTTAGCTGCGGCACAACCTGTATTAAGTTCGATCTCCAAAATTACGAGCACAACTATATCCCAGAGTGTGATAAGACCAAACTATTTCTGGAACGATGGAGGACCTTACCAAAAAGAAGCTTCAGCTAAACTGGCATATGTAATAAATATTAATAATGGAGAATATCTAATTTATATTGATTCAGTCACTGGTACAAATCTTGGCGGAGATGAATCTAAAAAGAACGGAAAAGCATTTGCCTGGACCGGCTTTTCATTTGCTGCTGAATCAGCCTCACTTGCCCGAACTGGGATGAGTGGGCTAGGGTATAATGCGTTGAGTTCTTGGGTCGGCAGCGGTTCAAGTATGGGAACTAGTATTAATAGTTATTGGAGTGGCAGTTCTTCCTATGGCTTTTATGTTGATTGCCATGGTAGTTCAACTTCGATAGGTGATAATAGTACTTGGTCATTATCTACTAGTAATGTAACAGGAAATTGGAACCTAGTATTTTTAGATGCGTGTAGCACTGGGGCTTCAACTGCTTGGGCAAGAGCATTTAAAATTTATGGTTATTCAGGCAGGGCTTTTCTAGGATGGTATCAAGGTGTTGAAGTGACTCCGGCCTATGAGTTTAATACTTATTTTTGGCCTGAAGCAGTAAATATGAATCATTCAAATAACATAAGAGATGCTGCCGTATGGGCAGCAAGTCAGGTTTCAGGGTCTACACCGATAAGATTCTATGGAGATTCTTCTTACAATGGAAGGGTATAAGTATATGTATAAGTATATAACTCTTTGTTTTATGTTACTACCATTGCTATTTATTTTTGGGTGTGATTCAGCTAATTTAAATAACCTAATTAAAAAACCTGCATCAAATAGCCAAAAACAGCCTGACCCTAATTTTTCAGAAAAGGGGGAACAGATTATAACCTATACTAGTGCATCAGATCTGATTACCATCCCGGATAAAATAATATATTATCATCAAGGTAATCAAATTATTCTCGATGAGAATAATGATAAATTTCACAATATCATGAAAATGACCAAAGATAGGGCTTTTAACGTTAAGGATGTTACTAAATCAGCTATTTCACTGTCAGATATAGAAACGTTAAAGGAAAATAACGATACATTAGAGTTTGTCTATTTAAAAAACGTTGCTGTTAATTGGAAAAATAATGTTAATTATGATTTTATTTATAGATTTGAGTATAATTCTATTATTTTCCCTTTAACAGGTGAATGGAATAAGTTTATGATTTTCTCTCCTAAATCACCAGGGCCTTTAGGCAGTATGGCATCGGCAGATGAATTGCTAAAATATCTTAATCAATAACCGATCAATATAAAAGATACGTGAGATTGATCTTCTTTATAAGATTACTAGCGAAGGGGCTGTGCTGATAAATGTGTTAGTGGGATCACAAAATGTTATTGATATAGTTAAGTTGTGAATCATATCGCAATATCAAGGGTCGTGATTCGTTAGATGCACGAATTGAAGCTTTCAATATTCTGGACAAGTTTTATAGGGCTTAGAAGGGCCTTTAAAACTTGTCTTTCCTTTTCAAAATACAAGGAACCGAGGCAAGATAGAAAATATTACCCACCGCCTTTATAGAAATGGCAAACGCCATAATTTCTTGGTTTTATGACGATGATGACTTTAAGACATTTAAAGGGTATCGGCTTTCTGACATAAATGCCTCAATTTTGGAACTCAACAATTCAGAACGACTAAGAGATGCATTTGGTTATAGCGAAGGAAAGACGATAAAACTTGCACGGGCCAAGGCATCGAGTATCTATGATATTCGGCCCGGGGCATCCGCTCAGCAGGCCGGGTATACGATCTCATTCGCGGGCTCAAGTCCCCCGTGGAGTCCATCTACTTGATTGTGACCAAGACCACGGAGGGAAGTCCATAGCGGCTGCTGCGATGGTTCATAAACATACTTTAATTGCGCGCTCACCCCATGATATTAACATCTGTAAACAGCTTAATATTTTAATCAACGAAATGGGCTTACCTTTAAACAAAATTATTATTGATCCAACTGTTACGGGACTTGGATTCGGTATCGAGTATGTATATTCTATTATGGAGAGAGCACGCCTTGGAGCTTTGGCAAATGATAAAATGCTTTCCATGCCCATGATTTGTACAATTGGCTATGAGGCGAATCGCTGCAAAGAGGCCTATGCATCTGCTGATGAGTTTCCCGGGTGGGGAGATCTCGACGACCGCAGTGTGCTTTGGGAAGCAGTAACCGCTTCCGGGGTCCTCCAAGTCGGAGCCAGTATACTTGTCATGCGCAACCCCTCAGCTGTACGTTTAGTCCAGAAGAATATAGCCGATTTGATGAGCAAGTGAGACCTTATCATTTAATACCTGTACCTTAGTACAGGTATTTTTTTAAAACCTGTACTAAGGTACGTGGTTAGAACTTTTGCTCTAAGTTATAATCTAATCAAGGTTTACCGAATGCCTAAAGTGCCGAGACGACAACATATCAGTCATATTTCATTGATTAACAAATTGTGGTTTTGAAGTATTTGTATTTAAATGGTTTTCGCCGTTTAAATAAAAGATGCCCTCAGATCATCATACCTGCAAAGTAACAAATGATCTGAAGGCGTTCGCCCCTACATAATACAGTAGACATTTTTATACTACACCTACTTGGGATATTTGTGAAGGGAGAAAAAAGAAAGAGAGGTAAAATAATATTATCCCCCTGAATATATTTATACGAGGGAGGTTAGTTATGAAAAGAAGTAGTATATTAATAGCTATTGCGTTAATCTTTGGTATGTTATTTAGTTTCAATGTTAATGCCGCTCAAACTCAAGTAAACCAAACCAGTGGAATTAGTATACCTTATGGGATAGACAAAAGTGATATCGGTTATGTGAAAGACACAACTTCAACTGGGCCACAAAGTTTCTATGTTTATGATGGCGCTTTATATTTACTTGACACAGTTCAAAAGAGGATTGCTGTTTATTCAAATGGTGCTTATGTAAAAGATATTAATATTGATTACACAAGTTATCCGTTAGATATCGCCATTACAAACGATACTATTTATGTATTAGACAGTCTCGATGATCCAACATTATACAAAATATCACTTAATGGAGTAACTGAAAATAACGAAAAAATTCGACCTGTGCGC
>JBAQLX010000551.1:0-2186 GCA_049302315.1 Desulfosporosinus sp. | reverse complement strand
TACAAGGAAGGACGCTGCATGGGCAATCTGCTCAGGCAGCAGCATTGCATTAATGGCTATCAGGTCAATGACCTTCTGCAGATCCGTCATTGCCGGAAGCGGCGGGGTTCCAATCTGTTCAAGAATCCGCTTAGCCTGTGTTGTTTCGTCCAGGCGGCGGTTTACTTCGGTCTCGTTTAATGATGAAACAAGCGCAAGACAGCGAGCTTTAGCAATATCTGACAGGGCATGATCCGCCAGCTGCTGAAGTATTTTATCGAATTCCAGAGTCTGATGATTATTCATTTTTTGTATCTCCCTATAGTGCGCACGTTGTGCGCTTCATATAATTAAATAAGAAGCCCGCAAAAAACATACTGCACATCAAAATAGTGCAAAATGCTCCCTGCGGGCAAAAAACCTCAACATATAAAATCAAAGTGACAGGCACACCCTGTCACGCATCAATTATTGTAAGTATAGAAGCAGTCGGTTAGGTATGTTATTCAAAAGGGCAACACAACAAACGGGATATTCCCCGTTAAGCGAGCACATTTTGCAACTATATTTAGTTGAGAACCACCATAACAGACTGAACCGACATCAATACTCCGCCTTTTCAAAATTACACGACTTAAATATAAGGCCATATAAGACTTTTGTCAACGTGAGTCGAAGGATTAGTAATAAGGCAATTTCTATCATAATCATAATCATAATCATAATCATAATCATAATCATAATCTTGATCTTGAGCAAAGGTTTAAGACCTGCTAAAAATAGTATGGCTTATGACAAAATGTAAATTAAAACATTAAGCTTCTATGGAGTACAGGCTTAGCTGTAAAGTTTGATGTTGAATTTTAAGATGAATTTTCATATAATAAATAAAACAACAAACGCTGGAGGTGTGAAAATGCCAACTATTAAACCAGTCTCAGATTTAAGAAACTATAGTGATGTTCTCCGTTCATGTCAGAATGGAGAACCAGTATTTTTGACTAAAAACGGCAGAGGCCGCTATGTCCTTTTGGATATCCAGGAGTATGAGAAGCAACAGGCAGTAATAAAACTACTATCCAAGCTCTCCGAGGCTGAGGATGCTATCAATACGGGAGAAGAATGGGAATCACTTGACGATCTCAGGAAAGCTTTGGAGGCCTAAGGCGTGAAATTCAAAATCCGAATCAACCCTATGGCAATAACAGATGTTCAAGCGATAAAGGCTTCTATTTCCGAGGACAATCCGGCGGCAGCAGAACGGACAGTTAACGATATTTATTCTAAGGTAGAAAAGCTGGCGGTATTTCCTCAAATGGGAGTTTCACTCAGTTCAAGAATCAATATAAAAACGAATTATCGCTTTCTTGTATATGGAACGTATATCATCTTTTACAAGATTGAAGGTGAATTCGTTTCTGTTTTTCGCGTCTTGAATGGTATGAGGAATTACCTATCTATTCTATTTACAGATGATCTGTCTGAAAATTAATGCCAAATTACCTGCTTCGATGAACTCGCTACGCTTACAGCTTGTTTTTCCAACTTCTTGTGTTCGATGGTTATTATAATAATCTATGTACTCTACAACTGCTGCTTCCAGCTCTTCATATGTACTGAATTTATTGAGATAATACATTTCGGATTTCATCATTCCCCAGAATGATTCCATCGGCCTTATTAATGAAGAAATACGCTCGGATGGTGAATGAAGTTACAAATATTGTGAAGACAAAAGGGGAGAAGAGTTTATGAGGTTATTCGTTGGGGTTGATCTGCCCTTGGAAATACAACAAACCCTACTTAAGTTTCAGTCCGAACTAAGAGAGCTTGGCGTTTATGGGTCCTGGAAATCGCCGGATAATTTTCATATAACTTTAGAATTTCTGGGGGAACCAGAATTCGATAAGCTTTCGGTTCTGACAGAAACTCTGACGAAAGTAGCCGGCAACTACCGAAGGTTCGGCTTAAGCATTGGCGGAATAGGGGCATTTCCCTCTCTGAAAAAGCCACATACCTTATGGACGGCGGTAAGTGGAAGTTTAACTGAACTGAACCGACTAAGGCGGGAGCTGCATCATGAACTTCAAATTAAAGGCTTTAAATTGGATGAACGACAGTTTAAGCCCCATATAACCCTGGCTTCTCGTCCTAAACTCGACAAGGTTGATTTTTCTGTTGTTCAAACAAAGATATTTGGTGAGTAC
>JBAQLX010000550.1:0-1640 GCA_049302315.1 Desulfosporosinus sp. | reverse complement strand
CTTCAATTTCCAAAGCGGTGTCATAATACGCATACTCTTGTTTATCTTCCCTCACATACTTATGTCGTGAAACTATAAGCATACTGTTAATGACCGCCTCATCCGTGATGTCCCGACCCATGAGTTGAGTTTGTACCATCCACTCACGTTCTGCCAGTCGCTCATCTAAATCACCTTTATTATAATCTTTCGTCAAAATAATCTCACCCCGACTTTTATTTTTTATACTAGTCGGAAAGTATAAACTTACGTTTGTATACTTTCTGGAAGGTCCCTTCTCGCCATCACGGCACCTTGCCATCCGGCATCTAGCCATCCGTGGCGATGCTCTAACCTCGAACTGGGCTAGGATGCAAATTGATTTGCTGAAGTGAGAGCTTGAAGATAGAGGGTGGGAACTTCTGACTCGTCAATGTTCACTTTTTGAGCAAGCACACTAAAATTAACCCAATCAGCTTTTTCATAGGCTAAAATCAGATTTAAGAAAGCACTGATTTGGTTATCTTCGCCTAATAATGCTCTCTTAATCTCGGTAGCGAGCGGTAATTCTGCCAAGACGTCAGCGAGTGGTCGATCTAAAAAAGCGTCAATCAAAGAAAACATCCCCATTAAAAAGATGTCGGAGGCTTGCCCTTTGAAGGCAGTTTTACGAGCTAAAGCTTCACCAAAGCAAGCCCTCACAACGCAATTTACAATAAGTTCGTGCGGTTTACCTTCCCCTATATTCTGCAGAACGATAATTGATGCCCACTTGCGCACCTCTGAAAGCCCTAGTAAAACTACGGCTTGCTTTATAGAATTTATTTTTGTCTTAAAGCCAAAAACTGACGAATTAATGAATTTTAGCAAGTTATATGTAAGAGAAACATCCCCTTTTATCAGGTCGGTAACTTTGTTTAAATCTACCTCAGGGTTATTTATCTCTTCCATCAGTCTTAAACGATTAAGCTTGAAGAGCGGAATGCTTTTTCCAGATATTATTATAGGCTTACAAAAATAATAGCCTTGAAAATAATAATAACCCATCTGAACCGCCTGTTCGAAAACATCTCTGGTTTCCACCTTTTCCGCCAAAAACTTAATCTTACGCGAACCTACCCGTTGCATGATATTTCTTCGTTCATGCACGTCGGTGCTCAAAAAATCAACTTTAATAATATCTGCCAGATCAATCAGCGGCCAAAACTTTGCTTCAAATACAAAATCGTCCAGGACAATGAGGTATCCGGCTTCCTTCAATTGCTTGCAGGTTAATATGATATCTTGATCAGGTTCAACGTTTTCCAAAATCTCAATAGCCAAGTATTCTTTTGGTAGTGAATAGGCAATCTTATTTCTTAATAAGTTTGCTGTGAAATTAATAAATCCTCGTTTGCCGCCAGTCAATGTATCCATACCGATTGTTATAAAACTGTTCGAGATTACATCTCCAGTAGCGCTATCCCCATCAACTGAATAATACCTATTTTGATTTTCTTGACGAAATAGTAATTCGTAAGCGAAGATTCTTTCCTTGCGATCTAATATCGGTTGCCTAGCCACAAATGTATCCACCAAGATCACCTACTCCCTTCAGTGATATTTCCGTGACCTGCTGCAATCTCTGGAGCAAAATTCTTCCTCTTCCCATTAAAGTAATC
>JBAQLX010000549.1:0-6050 GCA_049302315.1 Desulfosporosinus sp. | reverse complement strand
CCTTTAAACTCTTTGTTCTCACACCAAACTTTTCCATCGTCTGATTCTTCGACTGATTAACTCCCCGCCGCGCCAAAACAATAGCCACTGTCCTTAAAAAAATCCTAAAATCCAACCGAAACGAAATATGCTCCACATACCACACATCATACTCAAACCGCGTTTCCCAATCCACCCCATTACGCCCATTGATCTGCGCCCACCCGGATATTCCTGGTGACACATCATGCCGCCGCATCTGTTCTGGAGTATAACGTTCTAAGTACTGAACTAGCAAAGGGCGGGGACCAATAAAACTCATTTCCCTTTTTAAGATATTGTAAAGCTGCGGCAGTTCATCGATACTAAGCTTTCGTAAAGCCGTACCCACTCGGGTCATACGCTCCATATCGGATAATGGCCGACCGTCTTTCTCCGTCTCCAAACACATGGTCCGGAACTTATAAATCGTAAATATAACTCCATCTTTACCTGGCCGCTCTTGCTTAAAGAGTACGGGGCCCTGTGAGCCTAATCTTATGGCAATGGCTGCACAAAGCAGGATCGGGGATGCCACAGTCAATAAAATAATTGAAAATAATAAATCCATAACTCTCTTTATCTTAACATAAGGTATCATAAACTCTCTACACTCCTAGTTTACATCTTCCCACAATCTCTTCAGCCGTGCTTCAGGATCAGCAATAGAGGCATACCGAATAGCTCTCCTAACCTCGTCCACAACGATATTAATTTGCTCCTCAGTGATCATATTAAAGAACGGAATAGCTAAAGTACCGCTCGCAACGTGCTCTGTAACGGGAAAATCACCTTCCTTATACCCAAACATCTCGCGATAGAAAGGCTGAAGGTGGATCGCAGTAAAATAGGGCCTACATCCAATTCCCCGATCTAAGAGTGTTTCCATAACCAAGTTCCGATCGATCCACGGTTCGAATCGTATCACAAACACAAACCAGCTCATCTTCACTCTCTCGTCGACCGTGGGAAGAATAACCCCTTCAACATCCTCAAGCTTTTCTATATAGGCATCAGCAACTCGTTGACGAGCAGCAATAAGCTCATCAATTCGCTCCAGCTGGGCTATTCCCAGCGCGGCGCTAAGATCACTCATCCGATAGTTGTAGCCTAAACGAACATGATTGAGCCACTGAGTATCGATTCCACGTCCTTGATTCCGAAGACTATAACATAACTTCGCAAGGTTTTCGTTGTTTGTAACGACGATTCCACCCTCACCCGTTGTCATTTGCTTATTTGGATAAAAGGCGAAAACCCCAGCATCAGACATCGTTCCGGCTTTCTTGCCATTCCACTCTGCCCCTATTGCCTCACAGGAGTCTTCAATAATAAACAGTCTATGTTTAAGAGCAATGCGTCTGATGTCATGCATGTTTGCAGGTTGCCCGAAAACATGGACCGGTAAAATCGCTTTGGTTCTTTCCGTAATCTTGGCTTCAATTTGTGCTGTATCCAGGTTATAGGTCTTTTTATCAATATCCACAAACACAGGCTTGGCGCGTTCAAATAACAGACAGTTACTAGAGGATATAAAACTAAACGGTGTAGTAATATCTTCATCACCATCTTTTATTCCTAGCGCGACGACAATCATATGTAAACCACTCGTCCCACTATTACAGGCAACAGCATACTTTGTTCCGGCGTAGGCTGCCATTTTTTCCTCAAACTCTTTGAGTTTTGGCCCTAAGCTCAAGAAATTCGAGTCCAAGACCGCTAATACAGCTTGTTTTTCTCTCTCTGTAATATCCGGTCTTGATAACGGAATCATCTGCATACCCCTTTCCCCCTTTTAATCCCATTCGGCTTCGCTCCAAATATCCTCTGATGCCTCGTACTCGTCGTCCCCTCATCGGCCATGAGCAACTCCTCGTACAATTTTTTCCAGAACAAATACCCGAAATTCCAGCTTAATATCAACATCCACCTCAAGCATGACAATCTAATCAGGCCTTGTGCTAAATCAACAATTCCTACATGTTTCCCCATATCCAGAACAAAAAGCTCTCCCCTCTAGGCCATTGCTCCAGCTTGGATCACGAGTTTGCTGCCTCAGAAATGTTCATAACACATGGGGCTAAAATAGACCCATAGTCCTATGTCATTTTACCTATTCCACTATATTTCCATATCAAAACAAAAAATCCTCTAAGCCAATAAAAAAGTATACTGAAGTATACCAACTTTTTTTCAATTACTTCAAATTCCATCCAAAATGTCAATTACATCCAATATCTCCTCTGCTCCCGTCTCTATCGCCTAAACAACTCCCAAAATCGACTCCGCCTTTTCTTCCTCCTCGATCCCTTGAGAAAATAATCCCTATCGCCCTGCAGGGGATTCCCCTCAAGGACCGTTTGCGGATTGAGCCTCGTCAATTCCCGATATCTCTCGGCCCCAACAATTTCCTCAATGCTCTGGAGTCCTTCTAAATAGGTTAACTCCCTGCTGGAAACGTGGTGAGCGTCTGAGCCTATAACGTGGATTAGATCACTGTTAAGCATGATTTCGGCTAACTGCCTTGCCTGGGGGCCATAATGCCCGCTTAAGCTTCTTAAATCCAGCTGCAGGAGAATCCCCTTCCTGGCCCAATCAAGGATCCGCTCCGGCTGATCGGATAATGCTCTATATCGTTCCGGATGAGCCAGAACCGGGGTTAGACCCAGGACTTGGAGCTCAAAAAACACTTGCTCCGTATAGTGGGGTATTTCCAGCATCGGCAACTCGACAAGGAGATACTTGCCTGTATTTCCCAAGGTCAGCAATTTTCCGGCGCGCACCCACTTAGCCAGCTCCGGGAAGATATAGTTCTCTGCGCCGGGTAGAATTTCAACTGGAATACCAGCCTCGGCAACCGCTTGGCACACCTGTTCCGTTGCCGTCAGAATTTCCGTAGGGCTTAAGAAATCCCTTCCTTCCAGGACGTGCGGGGTGGCGATCAGCGTCTTAAAGCCTGCCTCGTACAATTGACGCATCATTCCCAGCGTTTCCGCCATGTTTTTTGACCCGTCGTCCAGACCGGGCAGGATGTGGCTATGGCTATCGATCATCTGAACTCTCCCGACGCTTCCTCATTTTCGAAGCGATCTTATTTTAACCGTTGTAGGATGACCAGTTCCTCTCCTTGTACAGAAAGACGGTTGTCTATTTTCTTGATGTCTTCCCAGACAAAGCGTAATTCCGTTTTGATCTCACGCACATCTTTTTTCAGAGAAGCCAGGTCTCCTCCCTGACGCTCTACTGTGGTCTTTAAGGATGCCAGGTCTTCTCCCTGACGCTCTACTGTGGTCTTCAGGGATGCCAGATCTTCTCCCTGCCGAGACTGACCTTCACGCAGGGCCTGTAGTTCAGAAAGAATCTGAGTGAGGATTTGTTCCATTTTTTCACCCCTTTATACTTTTTAGCTCAAGCTTCTAACGATTCCCAGTTGATTATAACACGGACCTTTCTTTGCTGCTCTGTTTTTTGCGGTGACTGACACTGGGATTTTATTTTTGTTGTTTAAATCGTACCTGATCCTTCGGTTTGGTTCTGTGATGGTGATCACTAAAATGGTGTAAAATTCTACTTTTTTGAAGCAAAGAATGCTACAATAAAACTGGATGATCCATAATGTCGGTAAAGCGAGGTAGTATTAATGAGCAAATCCAAAGCTCGACGCATTGCAGCAGCCCTCGGGATGATTGTTTTAGTAATCGGTGGTTATGTTGGCTGGCAAGTGTATCAAGGACAACAGTTGGCTAATCAGTATGCGGCTGCCGCTCAGAAACTGGCCCAAGGATCGGGTAACGCTTCAGGAGCAGCGGATTCCCAAACACTAGGTTCTAATGGGACAACACCAGTACCCTCATCCAGTCAAACTTCTCCTTCTCAAGCTTCCCCAAACTCATCTTCCGTCGCCCCTCAAACCTCCGGAACCCAGCCAAATTCCAGTGCTGCGGATTACAAACAACTAATGGCTAATACCTATCAGCAGACTCTTCAAGCGATGCAGAACGTCAAGGGCAATACCCTGGCTTTACAGGGGAGAAGCCTGTCTCTATCCGCTTACAAAGCCGGTATCCTGCAATCTCAAGCAACCTTTAGCGCTGCTGAAGCCTTTGTTCGCGCGAATCCGCCGCCTGAAGAGACGCAAAACCCCTCTTACCAAGAGTTTTTAGCCGGGATTAAGTTAGCAAAAGAAGCGATGGGTGTCGTGTTAAATGGGATTTCCTCCTTAAGCCCCTCCAGCTTATATGCGGCGCATGAGATGGGTAAAAAGGCGCAGCAACAGGTGGTAAATGGTTATTCCCACCTCTAGAAGGCTGTCTTCCTGGCTTAGCGAGCTTTATGGCGCTTGTGCTTCTTCTTGGTATTGTCAGACCCGTGATAGTAGTAATAATAGTAATATTCGCTGGTTTTCGTGTCTACTTTATTGAGTACCGCTCCGAGGATCTTGGCGCCTACTTTATCCAGCAGTTCTTTCGCTCTTAACGCAAAATCTTTGTTCACTTCACCGGAGGCTAGGACCAGGATGACTCCATCGACTTCCTGGGCGAGAATCGCGGCATCCGTCACCGCCACAATGGGAGGGGTATCGATGAGAACCATGTCATATTGCCCGCTTGCTTCCTGAATCAAACGCTTCATCCGTTTAGAGCCGACAAGCTCCGCAGGATTGGGAGGGGTGGGGCCTCCTGTGAGAACCATTACGCCGGGCACAGCTGTTTCCCGAATATATTGCCGGTAGTCTTGATCTTGAACCAGGGCTGCCGATAACCCTTGGGCATTATCCAAACCAAAAAGCTTATGCTGGGTAGGATTGCGCAAATCAGCATCGATGACTAGTACGGATTTTCCAGCTTGAGCGATACTGACCGCAAGGTTGGCAACTGTGGTCGATTTTCCTTCCCGTGGACCTGAACTGGTAATCATAATTTTTTTGGTCTTAGAATCGACACCTGTAAACTGGACATTCGTGCGCAACGTTCGATAGGCCTCTGAGATAGGTGATTTTGATTGCTCTAAGGTGATTAACGAATAAGCCAATAGAATCTACTCCTCTTACCCTTGTTTGCCTGTTTGATAGTTGGGAATGACGCCTAGGACTGGAATCCCCAACAGCTTCTCTACATCATCAGAGGTCTTGATAGTGTTGTCTATATATTCCAAGAGGAAGACGAGTCCGACGGAAGCCATCAAGCCCACCACAAAAGCAATCAGGACGTTGAGCTTTTTATTGGGCTTAACGGGTTTATCCGGAATCACTGCGCTATCCACAATACTGACACTATCTACTTTTTTGATCTCAATAACAGCTTTGGAAAATTCCTGCGCCATGGCGTTGGCAATTGCCGCTGCCAACTCCGGGTTTGTATTAGTCACCTGAATTTCCAGAATTTCCGTGGTCTTCACCGGATTTATAGAGATCAGACTGTTAAGTCCTCCGACAGTCATCGGCAAGTTTAAGTAATCGAGCACATTTTGCTCGACGGTGCGACTCTGGGCGATTGCCGCATAGGTCTTGGCCAGTTGTAAGTTCGCTTGGAGGACACTATTATCCAGCATTTGTACTGCTGCCTGGCCAGACTCTGAAGCTTTTTTCCCGACGATCAACGTAGTGGAGGCTTGATACACCGGTTTTATGACGAAAAAACTAATGATTCCGCTGGTGAGCGCCGCGACAAGGGGTAGTACAATTATGATCACCCAACGTTTGCGCAACACTTCCCAGTACTGCCGTAATTCCACTTCCTCTTCCATGTTAACCTCCCAAAATCGTTGTGCAAAACTTGTTTGTCATTACGCTATTTTCTCTACACTATTCTACTATATCCTTATTCTCTATAATTTCTGTTTTTCCTGCAAATCTTCTTAATTAAACTACATTTTGTGCTAATTGAAGCTGCTAAAAAGAAAAAAAGCCCTTAAAAGGGCCCTTTTTCTTTTCTATAAACAGCAATTACAGTACGTCTAAAATCGAGGGCTTATCTATTGTCTTCTGCACCTGCGGCGCTAATGCGAGCCACTGCTCTTCGCAACGCTAACTC
>JBAQLX010000548.1:0-2372 GCA_049302315.1 Desulfosporosinus sp. | reverse complement strand
GTGCACTAAAGGTCTCACCGACCATTCCCAGTACCAGATACACTTCTTCCACCCCGATCGGGTCATCCTGAAGAAGACATTGATCCAGAATACTTAAGGCATCCCGCAGGCTTCCTTCAGATTTTTGAGCAATCACCACTAAGGCGCTCTGATTAACCTGTCGGCTTAAACGTCTGCATACTTCAACCAATCGTTTTTGGATATCTTGTACGGAGATTCGATGAAATTCAAAACGTTGTACGCGTGAGAGAATCGTCAAAGGTATTTTCTGAACCTCGGTAGTCGCCAAAATGAAAACGACCTGCGGCGGAGGCTCCTCCAGTGTCTTGAGCAAGGCATTGAATGCCTCTGTCGTTAACATATGTACTTCATCGATAATATAAACTTTATGTTTCCCTTGTATCGCACTTAACCTGACATTTTCACGCAGGTCGCGAATCTCGTCAATCCCACGGTTTGAAGCCGCATCAATCTCGAATACTTCCATGGCCGAACCGTGGTCAATACTGATGCAGGAAGCACAATGATTACAGGGTTCCACGTCCTCCCGCTGTTCACAATTCAAGGCCTTAGCCAGAATTTTAGCGGCAGTTGTTTTACCCGTACCTCTTGGTCCACTGAATAAATATGCATGAGCGATTTTTTCTTGTTTTAGGGCATTGACTAATGTTTTCGTAATATGCTCTTGCCCTACTATGTCTTTAAACACTCTTGGACGCCACTCACGGTAAAGCGCCAAATAAGCCATCCTATCACCCTCGATAAACAGAGTATGTACCAAAAAAGATGGTACATTGACCACCTTAAACAGAATATATCATAGCCGTACACCCTTGATCGAACCATCACCTCCGAACGTTACCTTGATCAACAGACTCGATTCAGGCAACCTCACGGCACACAAAACGCTTTCCTTAGTGCTGCTTCCGTCAAGATCTGACACGGTTCGGAGTGTCCTGTTGCGTAAGACCAAAATCTCATCGCCGCCTACCAAAGACAGCTTCACAGGCGAGGACCTTTCGCGGGAATTCCATCTTGCTATAGCGGACTGCAAGTTACAAGGAACCGCTGCCTCCCCATCTAGTACGACTAAATCAATTATACCAAAATTAAACGCCAAAGTCGAATACTTTGGCTAAAATTCCTCTAGTAATGGCGGAGAGAGAGGGATTTGAACCCTCGACACCGGTTACCCAATGTACCCGCTTTCCAGGCGGGCGCCTTCGACCACTCAGCCACCTCTCCATGCTCAGTAAACCGCAAAAAATTAAATATTTTCTTTGATTTTAGTGAACAAGAGAGATTATATCGCAAAGAGGCAAGTGCGTCAATGGTTATATAGATTTATCGATTTATCATTTCCCAGAAGTAAAACCGCACCCTCGGAGAACCCGTCGTGGATCTTTCAGTCTGTTTGATAGCGTTCTTAATTGGAATCTCCTGTTTTCCATCCACTTGAACAGCCGTGGACTGGTTAATATCAATAAAGCAGAGCGGTGGGAATAGCACACACCACCAGTTCGACCCTTGTCCTTCACCGATCACGACGCGCAACGCTTCATAGTCACCGGCTGGCAGCACCAATGATCCATAGGATTTGGTGGGAAAAGAAGAATGCCCATACTCTGTACGTACACTATAATCCTTACCCCACATCTTTACTACTGAACGCCCAATACTCTCCATATCTGGACAGACCTGCTTCAAGATTTGCCGTGATTCATCTAATGACTGAGAAACCGCCAACCGAGGAGAAACATCTTTTAAGATGGCATCTCGAACTGCCCTCTTCAGCGCTTGGTCCTGTTCACTGTCCGAATTCGCGAGGACGTGAAAACGGATCAATTGATCCGGTATTGAAGCGAGTGCCACTTCCTCGGAAGATTTATTGTTATTATAGGGTTCCATCGCTCTGCCTTCACGAATAGGCCCCCAGCAAGCCCCCATTAGGAAAACCCCCATAATAACCAAGGCTACTATAATCCTTACTACTTTCATAAATTCTAAACCCCTCTCTCCTGAACATCTCGCATTAGTAGTCTATAAATGCTTTCTAAAATACCTCTCATTCTAATACTAGTTTGTACAGAATTGTGAAGCTTTAAACAAACCTGATAATGAAAGTAAAAGAACTACCAGAGAGGGTAGCTCTTTTCACAGGAAACGTGTATTTTCCTATATAAATTCGGTTTTTCAAACTAAAGATCTCAGTTCCTGAATTCTATTTTGAGCTTGCTGTTTCATACCCTCATTTCCGCCTTTGATGACAATAGACTGGCGAAAATAGTTTCTCGCCTCCGCAATATTGCCCATCTTAAGGCTCAGCTCCCCTACAAGCAGATAAAAATATTGATCTTGTGCGGCGGTAGTTT
>JBAQLX010000547.1:0-8145 GCA_049302315.1 Desulfosporosinus sp. | reverse complement strand
GCCGAGACCTACCAACGCGTCCTGCATTTGACAGTTGATTTGCCGCTGCCGTCTGCCGGTGAAGCACATCTTGGACTGGCCCGGATATGCTACCAATGGAATGATTTTGATGCCGCTGAGCAGCACGGACAGCAGGGTATCCAAATGGCGCGGCAGATTGAATATACTGATAGAATAGTTGCCGGTGAGGTATTACTTGCCCGCCTGAAACTTGCCCGTAAAGATGCGGCGGGCGCAGCCGTTATTTTAGCTCAAGCCCATCATTTGGCGCAGCAGCATAACCTCATGCATCTGATGCCCGAGGTTGCCGCCGCCCAGGTACTTACGCTGCTTTACCAAGGCAATCCGGAGGCAGCCGCTAAGCTGGTCCGGACGCACGAACTCTCCATCAGCTAGGCGCGGGTACACCTTGCTCAGGGAAACACTTGCGCAGCATTGACGGTGCTGGAGTCATGGCACCGGCAGGCGGAGGCCAAGGGGTGGGCGGATGAACGGCTTAAGGTCATGGTCCTGCAAACGGTCGCCCTGCAGGCCCACGGCGAGCAGGGGAAAGCCGAACAACTGCTGGGTGACGCGCTTACGCTGGCAGAACCGGGCGGCTTCATTCGTATTTTTGCCGACGAAGGGTTGCTCATGGCCAAGCTATTGTCTGGAGCAGCTGCTCATGGAATGAGGACGAATTATATAGGAAAGCTGCTGGCTGTATTTGAAGCCGAGAAGCAAAAGAGCGAGGATAAAGGTTGCTTAGCTCCTGCTCAGACTCCGATTGAGCCATTGAGCCAACGCGAGCTGGAAGTCCTGCAGCTCATTGCCCAAGGGCTTTCGAACCATGAGATAAGCGAGAGACTTTTTTTGGCCTTGGATACGGTCAAAGGGCATAACCGCAGAATTTATGACAAACTGCAGGTTCAAAGGCGCACTGAAGCCGTAGCCCGCGCCCGCGAGCTGGGTTTGTTATGAGTGCAGTTGTAATATAATTACATAAAGTAAAAGGTTTCTTGCTGAGCTTGTTCAGGTGTTGCAAAATTAACATCCTGAATATGCTCTCTTTTTTCCCTTTCAAAACAACACCTAAGTGTCTATTCTCTGGCACGTGTTGCAGATATACTGATTGTATATTAAACACATGGCACATACTGTTATGACCGGCCACGAAAGGAGGTATTTAGTAATGTCAAACAAACTCGGCCCAAAACCTGAGCCGGGTAACCCCATGGTCTACATGGATAAAATTTAATCAATATTTAAGATGGTATCCGCTAGCGACACCGAAATCACTAATTAATCTTAATCAATTCTTGAAAAAAGGGTCCGCCTACTTACCAAATTTGAGAGGATATGAATGTAGTACGCAGACTATGGGAACCCGCAAACCATTGTGCGAAATCACTTAAGAGATAAATAAATTAGAGGAGAAGGATCATGAATACCAAAAAAGCACTTCAAAATGAAAAGGTTAATGTAAAGATAATACTATCATCTTTATGGATTGCAGTAATGTTTATCTATGTTTACGCTGACATTAAAACACTGTTTCAACCTGAAATTCCCGAACAGATTATTTCAGGTATCGTAGGTGGAATGACAATTAATCAAAGTTTTTTGTTTGCAGCTGCAATATTAATGTCTATTCCTGCAATTATGATTTTGCTCTCACTGATTTTAAAGCCTAGCATAAACCGATGGGTAAACATTATCGTTAGTTTTCTACATATAGTACTTATAATCATTACACGTTTTGTGCCAGGAAAAATATGGTACTACTATATCTATTATCAATCAATAGAAGCAATTTTTCATTTACTAATTATTTGGTATGCGTGGAAATGGCCAATACAAGAAAAAATAGAATAGAAGTCGGATTCTACCAATCGTCCCACGCGTTCGGACAGACCAGACCTATATAACAACACAACTTACTTAAATTAATCAAAGCATTACCACTACCCAGTGAAAAGTGGGGCTATTTCGCAATTCCTTTTACTACATTCGGCACAATATCATCTGGAGAAGCATTATATGAAGCTGCTGAATTGTTGAAGAAAACTGGAAGAAAATGCATTCTGGGTATGAAAGTCGAAGCATATCATAGTTTTACAAAAAAGTGGGATAAGAAGATTAATGAAAATATGCCTGGCGAAGAAGCGTTACCATATGTAGAAGAACTTGCAACCAGGCTAGCATGCGCGTATGGTACCAAATCATCTTTTTGGTCTTCGGCGTGTGTCTGATTTTCCTGTCACTGGTGCTCTATGAGCGATTGAAGGCTGGCTCACCTGCGCTGGCACAGGCAGTAACCACCTTCGGACTGATCTGGACCGTTCTGGTCATTGTGATCGGCACACTCTCAATCAACAACTTGAGCACAGTCGTCAAACTCTATGGCGAAAATCCGGCTCAAGCTGCAACGGTCTGGTTGACCCTCGACTCTGTGGAAACCGGTTTGGGCGGAGGCGGCGGGGAAACGATATTTAACGCCTTATGGTTTCTAATGCTAAGTTGGGAAGCCTTGCGGGCAGGGGAATTTCCCAAGGTATTGAACTACCTTGGCGTGGTGCTCGGTGTAGCAGGCATCCTCTCGGTTGTCTTGGCCTCGCTTGACCTGATGGCTGTTTCTGGATTGGGTCTCATCATCTGGTTAGTTTGGCTCGGGATCGTCATGCTGCGCAGGAGCCCTGTCTCGTCGGCGTAAAAACCCGCCACAGAACAACAACCTTTTCGACTTCAAGACTCAACGGCAAGTAGAAGTATTGGAGAGGGTGGCTCACACCTGACCCAATACTCCGAATTTTGATAAGTAATCTTGGAGGATGATATGAAAGCGATTGTATACCAAAACTATGGATCACCGGATGTCCTTAAACTAATGGAGATAGAAAAACCTATTCCAAATGACGACGAAGTTTAAGGGTCATATAGGTGTTCAATGGACAGATTGGTTCGGAGGACTGACCATCACGCTGGAAGACGATGGCGATACTCTTTTGACCGGCCCGGTGGTTGATCAGGCTGCCTTGCATGGGTTGCTGAAAGAAGTGCGTGACTTAGGAATGGGGAGAATCAACCGGTCATTGACAGATGCTATCCGCTGGAACAGATGGCTGAGGAGCACAGGTATGTGGACAAAGGACATAAAAAGGGAAATGTAGTAATTACTGTGGGGGCATCACAGCGAAGCAGAACAAGATAAATTTTCAAAATAATTATAAAAAGATGTTAAGGAAGGCGGATCATGATGAACAGCAAAAAAACTAATACAAACAAAGAGACTAGCGGAATAGAAGATAGAAAAGTATTGTTCTCAACCTTATGGATATTTGTGATGTTTAATATGCTTGCTGCAGATATTCTTTCCTTTATGGTGCCTGGATTCCTGGCGCAATTAATGACGGGTTACGCTGAGGAAATACATATTACTCCGGGATTTTTGCTGGTTGCCGCAATAATGATGGAGATTCCCATGGCAATGATTTTTCTATCAAGGATTATGAAGTATAGGGCAAACCGTTGGGCCAATATCATCGCAGGGGTAATAACGATTGCGTTTGTCATCGGCGGCGGGTCAAACAAAACCCTTTACATATTCTTTGCAACCATAGAAGTTGTTAGTATATTACTGATTGTCTGGTTTGCATGGAAGTGGCGCAATCCGGAAATAGCCGCTGATACGGTTAAAACTTGAATAAACTATAATTTAGGAAAGAAGGGTGTAAGGATGATTCCAAATAAAAAGACCGCGCGGCTTGCGGGCCTGTTTTTCCTGCTAATGGTGGTATTCGGTATATTTGCGGAGATTTTTTTCCGTGAAAAGTTATTCGTACCGGCAGATGTTGCGATGACGGCCGGTAACATTTTATCAAATGTCTTCTTATATCGAATAGGAATTGTTAGTGATATCCTCATGTCTCTGAGTTATTTGTTTACTGCCTTGGCTTTATACAAGCTGCTTACTTCGGTAAATAAAAATATGGCGGCATTAATGGTCCTATTTGCAGCTGCCGGTAGTGTATTGCTCATGCTTAATATTCAGAACGAATTTGCACCGTTATATATTTTAAACGGAAATGATTATCTGAACGCTTTTGATTCCAGGCAGCTTCAGTCCCTGGCGATGCTTTACTTTCATTCGTATGAGCATGGATATGTGATCGGTCAGGTTTTCTTTGCCCTCTGGGTGCTTCCACTCGGCGTATTGATTTACAAGTCGGGATTTATTCCCAAAGTATTCGGTATTCTGTTTGTAATTGAAACTATATTTGGGTTATTGGCAGTGATCGTACATTTTCTCGTTCCGAACGGATCGCTAGAGACAATTTTATTAATACCGGGAACATTAGCCGAATTATCGTTTATGTTTTGGCTGATAATTTGGGGAATTAATGAACCAAAACTGTTGGTACAGAAAACTGAATAGTTATAATTATAAAATATATATTATCTAGAAACTACGCCAACAAATTGAAAAGCACCCTTCTTTGAAGCTGATAAAAAATGCGCGTTGCAAGGAGTGATATCGTGTTTAAGAAGAAAATATACTCTACCCTAATGATAAGCATATTACTGATTATCACATTATTATCTTTTAATATCCCAGTTTTTGCTACTGATTCTTCATCCTTATCACAACTACAGACAGATCGTTTAGCTGGTCAAAACAGATATGAAACATCGGCAGAAATTACTAAATCCGGGTGGACAAATTCTGACTATGCAATTATAGCAAGTGGAGAGGATTTTCCAGATGCTTTATGCGGTGCTCCACTTGCCCAAAAATATAATGCGCCTATATTGCTAACTGCTAATGATAGTTTAGATGAACAATCTAAGAATCAACTTTTACGCTTAAAAGTCAAAAATGTGTTTATTATTGGTGGGGTAGGCGTTATTTCATCTAATGTTGAACAAGACATCAAAAATATGGGAATAGAAGTATCGAGGATTGCAGGTAATGATCGTTACGAAACATCTTTAAAAGTTGCCCAAACTATGGGTCAATTTACACAAGCAGTTATTGCTACAGGCGAAAATTTCCCGGATGCTTTGTCAATTGCTCCTATTGCTGCAATTAAAGGTATTCCTATCCTTTTGACTCCTAAAGAAAATTTACCTGAAGGATTAAAGGAATTCATAAATAATAATGTACAAAGTACGTACGTTGTAGGCGGTATTACAGTTATTAGTGATAATGTTCTTAATCAACTTCCATCACCTAAACGGCTTAGTGGGATAAACAGATACGAGACAAATATTAGTGTAATTAAAGAATTCACTAATGAGCTGGATTTTAGTAATTGCTACATAGGAACTGGTGAGAATTTTTCTGATGCTTTAGCAGGTTCAGCGTTGGTTTCTTTAACAAAATCACCAATTATTTTAGTTAGTAATCCTGTCGATCAGTCAACAAAAGATCTAATTAAGGATAATATTAGTAGTATTAAGAAAGTAATTGTCTTTGGAGAAAAATCTGGAGTACCTGAAAGTGTTTTAATTAGTATTCAATGTGATTTTAATAATTCCGATGCTAAATTATTGGAATCATCGGGAGTTCAAAATAAAATCAATATTGGGGATGCCTTCAAGGTTGTTTTGAAAGGAAATCCAACAACAGGTTATATATGGCATTATTCTATTGAAAACAGTGATATTGTAAAATTGGACTTTGAAAATTATGTTCGTGATTCTAATATTGTTGGAGCCGGAAATACGTATACATGGAATTTTAAAGCATTAAAGACAGGAGATACAAAGATAATTTATAAGTATTATAGGGATTGGGAAGGAGAATCATCAACAACAGCAGAAAATATTATTGAATACTTGATTTGTGTAAACAATTAAAAAATTGTTACTACTCAGAAATTTACGCTTTTGAGCGTACTAGGGAACATATTGGAAAATATTTCCGGCTGTGGCCTTTAAAAATATCATTGTAAGCAAGATTAGTGCAAAATAAACATAATCCTTGCTAGGATAAATAATATGATAAATATAATAAAAGGAGAAAAAATGAATTCAGAAAGAAAAACAGCGATAATTGTGGGAGTACTATATATTGTTGGGACGATGACCGGCATACTATGGCATGTGTTGACAGCATCTATTCAAAATGATCTGAATTTACTTACAAAAGTCACTGCCAATGAAAATCAAATCATTATAGGAGCCCTCTTTTTGTTAGTTATGGGTTTGGCACTTGCTATGGTTCCGGTTATGATGTTTCCAATCTTAAAAAAACATAATGAAGCCTTAGCACTTGGGTATATTGTGTTCAGGGGGGCGCTTGAGACCGTTACCACTATTGCAGTGGTAATCGGTTGGTTATTCCTAACAATATTAAGTCAGCAATATATTGCAGGAGCTCCGGATGCTTCCTATTTTCTAACTTTGGGCATTTTAACGCTAAAAGTAAATGTTTCGATTGGGATTATTTCGCAAATCATTTTTCCGCTGGGGGCTCTGATGTTCTACTGGGTATTGTATCAAGCCAATCTCATTCCACGATGGATATCCGGCTGGGGTCTCATATCCGCTATAATGGTGTTAGGCTTTGCCGTTTTAAATTTGTTTGGTATCGTCGCAGTCAAGGACGTTTTCGACACTTCGATATTCCTGCAAGAAATGGTTATGGCAGTATGGCTGATCATGAAAGGCTTCAATCCTACGGTAATCGAGTCTAAAATTTGTCAGTAGAAGAAAAACGCGGGACGGAAGGTATAGACGCAAGTGGTGTGTTGCCCGAATTTCGCGGGGTCGCTATACATGATTGCTGGATGCCCTATTTCAAGTATACGGACATCACTCATGCAATCTGTATTGCTCACCTATTAATAAATATTCTCATCGGAAAGTTGAAAACAATAATTTATCGAAAATGATTGAAAGGTGGCGATGTAAGTGGCTAGAAAAAGAATAGAAGATGATTTACCTGAAGCAGTATCTTTAGATACTAAAGGTATTGAAACAATGAACGAACAAATTAATCTATTAAACAAAACCAAGCGTATTGGTGTCGGTCTAGCGTTCTTGCTATTTCCATTAATTTTTATATTTGCTTTTGCAACTCATCCCAATCTGTTAAATCCTAAATTTTTGGGGCCGCTTGAACTCATTAGTAGAGCTCATAATAATTCAATACTACATTTGGGACATGCTTTGGTTACACTAAGTACAGGTCTTCTTGTTGTAGTAGCGATACACTTTATGAACTTACTGAAAAACAAATCAGCTGCCTGGTACGGTTTTATTTCAAAATGATGTCTCCTGCTACGGCTTTGAATATGCATTTGTGTCATTTTCGAACATCCCGATAGTATTCCAGTCGATTTCAGAATGCGGTCATGGAATTATATGGATAGCAAGAGAATTTTGGAGGCATTTTTGAGATTTCTGACATCCACTGAAACATATTTGATATTTGATTGATATTCGGTTAATAGAAGGTGCTAGAAGCATGAAAGCCAGAACGAATAATAAATCGTTCTGGCTTTTCTGTTTTTTTGGATTATTTCTGTTATATGGGGATGAAATGCAGAAGAGATGTGGGAATTGATTAGTAACGAAATATATGGGGACTTCGAAACACTATGAACATAAAGTGAAAAGTGGTTTTAAGGCTGTCATACAATAGAGATGGACGTTTGATCAGCACTTTCATATATAAAAAATTTACGGAGGTTCAGGATGGGGCTTAATGGAAAGGTTTTGATTGCCCAAAGCGGGGGTCCGACTGCAGTAATAAATCAGACTTTAGCTGGGATAGTTCTGGAAGCCAGAAAGTATACCCAGGTATCCAGAGTATATGGAGCCTTAAGAGGGGTGGAGGGGATAGTCAATGAAGATTTTCTCGACCTGACCCAAGAAACCACCCATAATTTGGAACAGGTTGCATTAACACCGTCCTCGGCTTTATTGTCCACCAAGATAAAACCGGACAGCAAATATTGTCATGATATATTTAAAGTCTTAAAAGCCCATGACATCCGATATTTCTTTTACATAGGTGGCAATGATTCTGCGGATACAACCCGTATTGTTAATGAAGAAGCCAAACTGGCTAAATATGATTTGCGGGTAATCCATGTGCCTAAAACTATCGACAATGATTTAATGTTAAATGACCATACTCCCGGCTTTGGTTCGGCGGCC
>JBAQLX010000546.1:0-2017 GCA_049302315.1 Desulfosporosinus sp. | reverse complement strand
GCTTTGACGCAATACTTAAAAGACTTTCCTCAGATCAATGAAATAGCCCTGCATTTGGATAATGACACACCGGGGCGGCTGGCAGCAAAAACCATCACCACCCTTCTCTATCCATCTCACATAATTTTTAATGAACCGCCGAAGTGCGGAAAGGATTATAACGACTATCTGAAAATCACCTTAAAGATACGACAGCCGCAGGAACGCGAATAAAAAATATTTTATTTCACGCCCTGCATGGTTGATTTTTCAGCGACATTATACTAAAATTAAAACAACGGAGGTGGTAAAACCATGAAATACTATGAACAACTACTGGAAAAAGGTTGTTTTACATGGAATGATGTTACTGAGATGGTCGGCAACAGAAACAGTGCAAGCGATCTTATACAGAACTACCTGAAAAAAGGCTATATTCAAAGCGTGAAAAGAAACCTGTATGTTGCTATAAATCTTGCTAATGGTGAACCTGTAGTCAATCGGTATGTGATAGCTAGCAATTTGACGCAAAGCGCATATATATCCCACCATACCGCTTTAGAATATTACGGATGCACCAATCAGGTGTTTTATGATGTGTATGTATCCTCTGAGACAAAGTTTAACACATTTGAATTCAACGGTTTGACCTATCGTTACCAAATGTCCCGTATCAACGATGGTATTGTAAAAAAACCGGACGGCACTCGTGTGACAGATTTGGAACGCACCGTCATAGACAGCATCAACGATTTTGAGAAAATCGGAGGATTGGAAGAACTGCTCCGAAGCCTTGAAATGATGCCATATACAGATGAAACAAAGCTGCTTTGCTATCTGAAAAGCTGCGGTAAACAAATCTTGTTTCAGAAAACAGGATATATCCTGGAGCATTTCAAGGCGTCCCTGAAAATAACGGATACATTTTTTAAAGCTTGCGAAGCCGAAATCTCAAAAAGTGTGCGATATCTGTACCACGGTTTGGTAAAAGAAAAATCCATATATAACAAAAAGTGGAGGCTGTTTGTGCCGGAGCAGCTTTTGGCCCTGACATCGGAAGGAGGTAATGAATTTGTCTGATTATGATAAGCGTAAGCTTGGAAGACAGGCGCGGGAATTAGGGTTTATCCGCGATACATTAGAAAAAGTATTCCGGTTGTCGGAAATACTGAAATATATGAACAACGATCCGTTGCTGCGTGAAAGCCTTGCGTTAAAAGGCGGAACGGCAATTAATATGACTATTTTCAACCTGCCGAGGTTATCTGTAGACATTGACCTTGATTACACGCGCAATGATTCGCGGGAAGAAATGTTTGAGGAACGCCGAAGAATCTCGGACAGCGTCCTCAAATATATGGCGATGAGCGGATACGAATTAAGCCCTAAATCAAAATCTTACCACAGTCTGGATTCTCATGTGTTTTCCTATGCAAATACCGCGGGCATGAAAGATAATATCAAGGTGGAAATCAATTACTCCCTGCGTTCCCATATTCTGCCCCTGGAGCAAAGGTCTATTGAAACACTTGGCATACTGGATTCTTTTAAGGTGAACTCTTTGGCTTCTATTGAGATCTTTGGAAGTAAGATTGTTGCTCTGCTTACAAGAGCGGCAGCCCGTGATTTGTACGATATTAGCAACATGATCTATTTTGGATTGTTTGATGAAACGGAGCTCCCTCTGCTGAAAAAATGCGCCATATTCTACTATGCTGTCGGCGGCGAGGCTGTTTCTGAAACCTTCAATTTTGGAAAGATTGATGATTTGACGGAGTATAAGATCCGGACAGATTTATACCCTGTAATCCGAAAAAAGGAGCGGTTTAATCTAACAGCGGCAAAGCAACGGGTTATTGACTACCTGTCCATGTTTTCTGAACTCGGTGATAACGAAGCAGAGTTTTTGAGTGTTTTTTGCAAGTGAAAATTCCCCACTTTTGCAAATAAAATTCCTCACCCCTAGGTGGGGAATTTTATTATAGCTATTGCATGCATTTAACGTATTCAGTTCCTGATCATTTTCCTTATTTGCTCC
>JBAQLX010000545.1:0-3364 GCA_049302315.1 Desulfosporosinus sp. | reverse complement strand
ACCTTGAAGTTCTTCAGGCGTAATTCTTCAATCTTCATCTAAACAACTCCTTTCTGGTTAAGAAATTGTTCTTCAGATCACCTCCGAATGTTTTACATATCATATAATGTAAAATAGTTATTAATTTTGATTACCCCACGTGGTTCAAAGATTTGGGTCGTATGTAGAGCTGGGGTTGTAGTAATGGCTATTTTTCAGCATCATAGTTATAAAGAAGTATACATCTTTATATTCTGAACCCTAACTCACCATCAAAAAATCTTATTGCATTTCCCCAAAAAACTTTATCTACCTGACTTTCAGTCAATCCTTTCGCCATAAGACACTTGGATAAATGTGAGAGACCAGCCAAGGAGTTCATGGTTTTCACCGTCTTTGTTTCAATTCCACTTATTGCATGAAACCTTGCATAATCAAAGTAATCGGGCCCTATTGCTACCCTTTCTAAACCCACAAGATCTATCAAATGCATTATATGGTCAGCGATATTTTCAGTAACAGCACTTCTTTGTTTACACTTGTCTGTGGCAATTGGAGAAATCAAATCGTCAATAAAAGGGATACCATAAAGCTTAGCATCACATTCTGTTTATTCTCTATCTGACAGGGCATTGCTTCTTCTCGTAAGGCTCCAGCAAAATAAAGCCTCACAAACAACATGTGATATAATACATCGGCCATCAAAATTATGCATTATGTCATATAATCCAGGCCCTTGTACATGACTAAGATCAATAATCAAACCATGTTTATCAGCTATCTTCAATAATTGTTTTCCTTTATCCGTCAACCCATATGCTTTATGATAATAATCATTTGAATGGTTATGGAATATTTGCATCGAAATCAAGCCGGCATTTTTCAATTCCGGAAGAACATCAATATCCTTGATCCAATCAATATTCTCAAGAGCAAAATGAATTTTCGCTTCAGGAAGTAGTTTTATACCCTTGGTCAAAGTTAATTGCTTCCAAGAATGCATAAAACAGAGCAGTCCATGTAATGGATCTTCAGGCCACTGATAATTCCAACCATAATAACTGTTAACTAATTGAATATTCCATTCAGCATTTACCAAGGCTCCTGCTAGAGGTAGATCAAGTACACCATTAGGCCAGTCATGTATATGAATAGGATACCATCTATCTATTTCCATTCATCTCCTCTAATCACTACTTCAGCCAATTCTTGAGCTTCAGTTATAGCTGTTTCGGCATATTGAACTGCATCAATATAGTTTGCACTATCTGACAAGCCAATCTCTTTCAACGTTTCCGCAGCCTCTTTACACCATAGAAATCTATTTTTAACATCCTCAAAGCCGTTTGGACCATGCCAGAATTTCCAGCCATTTATATCATCTAATTTTTGTAATGAGAATTTGCTTCTATGCTTATATAACCAGGTGCCTTTCGGAATACAAAGAGGATTGACAGCTACACTTTTTAAGCATTGGGGCAGATTCCTTATATGATCCATATCATAGTCAAATTCACTACGATTTTGAAAAGGATTGCCTGCAATGATTAGTCCGATCGACGGCTTAATTCCAGCTTTAGCCAAGACCCGAATTGCCGCTGTAACATTCGTTGTCCTTTTTGCCTTATTTATTTTACTTAAATAATTATCTGAGAAAGACTCAACTCCCATAAATACATCTTTGCACCCACTTTGGAACATCAGGTCAGCGATATCTTTATCAACTCCTTCTACTTGGATCATTCCATCCCAAGTAAAGTCATAGTCTTTCAGTATCTGGAGCAGTATCCGAAAGTTACATGGGGAAGGATTAAGAAGAGAATCACAAAATGAAATATGAATATTGCCCCAATTATTTTTTAGTATTTCAAACTCAGCTATCAACCTTTCAGGACTTTTGTTTCTTAATGGACCCCACATTAGTACATCATTACAAAACCCACAATGATTGTTGCAACCTCGTGATGTTTCAAAAGGAAAAACATTGGGACGCGCATATAACGAAAGTGTAAATAGGCTATAATCAGGTTTTACTAAGAAATCCAGAGAGTCCAATTTTGTCTCCGAAATGACTTTGACTCCACTTGGACACCCATTCTCCAACCAACTTGCCAAGGCTTTTTCGCCTTCACCTGAAACAATAATATCATATGGCTCCTGTGATGCATTTTCTCCGTCAATGCTAAAAAATGCCGGTCCACCGGCGACTAATCTGGCATTCTGATAAATCTTGCCAAATTGTTGAGCACAAAACCCGGCTAGTGCTTTAGAAGTATCATTTACATGAAAACATATTACATCCGGCTTATGATCATATTGTGCCTCGAACCCTTCAATCATCTTTATTATCTCGGGTTTTATATCATTAATGAATCTCGGAGCACTCCAATAATCAAATTTTTCCTTTTGCCAATAACTTTTTTCTTTAAATCCTTCATGGTAAAGCGTAGCATTTAAATCAAACACAATTACATCGTGTCCAGCATCTCGTACCATGGTGGCTAAAGAGGCTACCCCTAGCAGCGGGTGATCGGGAGATGCTGGTGGTGCAATAAAAAAAATAATTCTCATAGTCTCTCCTAAAAACTCAGGTTCCAGTATTTATCAGGACATCCGTTTCCAGGTCCTTCATACAAGATCGTCGGCGTATTGCCTTTCTTATCTCCGAGAAAAATCACCCAGTCTGCTTGCTTTGCCATATCAGGATTGTTTTCCACTATAACAATAGTATTTCCTAGGTTTAATAGCTGTTTAAATACTCCTCCCAAAATCATAGCCGCAGAATCTCCGATACCTCGGCAAGGATTATCTAATAAATACAAGGTTCGATTGCCTAATCGTTTTGATAACTCAACTACAATCTTAATTCGTTGACTCTCTCCACCGCTGAGTGAATTAGAAGGCTGCCCTAAAATTAGATATTCTAACAATAGTGCTGATAGAAACGCCAGATAGCGGTGAATCCCTTCCACACCATGAAAGACCTGAGAAGCTTGTTGCACATCCAAATTATTAATATCAGCAATGCTTTTTCCTTGATACAAAATTTTTAATATTTCTTTCCGATACCGTGTTCCATTACAAACCGGACAGATGATATATCCGTTATTGCTTCTATTAAATCCATGTCCTTCACAGGCAGGGCATTGGCCTTCTTTTTTGTTAAAGCTGAAATGGCTCTTGGTAAATCTGTATCGTTTATCTTTAGATATTTCAGCAAATAGATCTCTAATCTTATCCCATAACCCTATGTATGTCGCCGGAGTACTTCCTGGATGAAGTCCGATTGGATCAGGTGTTACCATATGCGGCCGTCTTATAGCATCATGATGGTTTCGGTTAATTAGTGTGCTACGATCCTGCCATGCTGTGGGTGTTTTATCAC
>JBAQLX010000544.1:0-1854 GCA_049302315.1 Desulfosporosinus sp. | reverse complement strand
CTTCAATTTCCAAAGCGGTGTCATAATACGCATACTCTTGTTTATCTTCCCTCACATACTTATGTCGTGAAACTATAAGCATACTGTTAATGACCGCCTCATCCGTGATGTCCCGACCCATGAGTTGCGTCCGAACCATCCACTCCCGTTCTGCCAGTCGCTCATCTAAATCACCTTTATTATAATCTTTAGTCAAATTAATCTCACCCCGACTTTTATTTTTTATACTAGTCGTAAAGTATAGACTTACGTTTGTATACTTTCTGAAAGGTCCCTTCCCGCCATACGGCATCTAGCCATCCATGGCTACAGGGACACTCGTCCATCCATGGACAGTGCTCTAACCTCGAACGTCCTGTTCGAGTCCTTGGTCAGCGCTTGTCAAGGAGGCTAATTCGTGCGAAGACAGTGTCTGCAAGAAGGGTTAATACGTGCGAAGACAGTGTCTTCGTGGGCGCTAGCCAAGTATTCTTTATATTTTCTACGTTTATGAGTTCTATTTTAGCACAAAGGCTATCCCCTTTAACTTTAGTATTCCCGAAAATGAACAAAAAGAATTTCACAATATAAATTGATTTGCTGAAATAAGAGCTTGAAGATAGAGGTTGGGAACTTCCGTCTCGTCAATGTGCACCTTTTGGGCATACACACTAAAATTAATCCAATCAGCCTTTTCATAGGCTAAAATCAGATCTAAGAAAGCTCTTATTTGGTTATCCTCGCCTAATAAAGCCCTCTTAATCTCGTTCGTGAGCGGCAATTCTGCCAGTACTTCAGCAAGTGGTCGATCTAAAAAAGCGTCAATCGAAGAAAACATCCCCATTAAAAAAATGTTGGCGGCTTGCTCTTTGAAGACAGTTTTACGGGCTAAAGCTTCGCCAAAGCAAGCCCTCACAACGCAATTTACAATAAGTTCGTTCGGTTTGCCCTCCCCTATATTCTGCAAGACGATGATTGATGCCCACTTACGCACCTCTAAAAGCCCAAGTAACACCAAGGCTTGTTTTATAGAAATAATTTTTGACTTAAAGCCAAAGACAGACGAATTAATGAATTTTAGCAGGTTATACGTGAGAGAAACATCACCTTTTATAATGGCAGTGATTTTTTCAAAATCTACCTCGGGGTTATTTATCTCTTCCATCAGTTTTAAACGATTAAGCTTAAAAACCGGGATACTTTTCCCAGATATTACTATAGGCTTACAAAAGTAATAGCCTTGGAAATAATAATATCCCATCTGAAGCGCCTGTTCGAAATCATCTCTGGTTTCCACCTTTTCTGCCAGAAACTTAATCTTGCGAGAACCCATCCGTTGCAGAATATTTCTTCGTTCATGCATGTCGGTGCCTAAAAAATCAACTTTTATAATATCTGCCAAATCAATCAGCGGCCAGAACTTTGGTTTAAATACAAAATCGTCTAAGACAATGAGGTATCCGGCTTCTTTCAATTGCTTGCAGGACAATACTATATCTTGCTCAGGTTCAACATTTTCCAAAATCTCAATAACCAAATGCTCTTTCGGCAGTGAATACGCAATCTGATTTTTTAATAAATTAGCAGTAAAATTGATAAATCCTTTTTTGCCTCCAGTCAGCGTATCCATACCGATTGATAAAAAACTGTTCGAGATTACATCCTCGGTTGCTCTATCCCCATCAACAGAATTATAACTATTCTGACTACCTTGACGAAATAATAATTCGTAAGCAAAAACTTTTCCATTGCGATCTAATATCGGTTGCCTAGCCACAAATGTATCCACCAAGATCACCTACTCCCTTCAGTGATATTTCCGTGACCTGCTGCAATCTCTGGAGCAAAATTCTTCCTCTTCCCATTAAAGTAATC
>JBAQLX010000543.1:0-2531 GCA_049302315.1 Desulfosporosinus sp. | reverse complement strand
CTACGAACCTCGAACTTTAATCGAGGTTCGAGATTCGAGATTCGAGGTTCGAGTTTGAATTCGATTCTACGAATCGAAGAACGGGATTGGACTTAAGATTTTAAATTATTGTGCGAACTCAGTTCGCTTCGATTCGAAACACGAACTACGAACCTCGAACTTTAATCGAGGTTCGAGATTCGAGATTCGAGGTTCGAGTTTGAATTCGATTCTACGAATCGAAGAACGGGATTGGACTTTTAAAGTTCTGAATTTTGTGCGAACTCAGTTCGCTTCGATTCGAAACACGAACTACGAACCTCGAACCTCGAGTAAGGGGGTGGAAATTTGAGCCTGACAGACCTGCTCCAGTGGAACCTCTCTTTATTTCTACTAATTTTATCCCGTTGGGCTGGCATGATCATGTTAGCCCCGGTCTTTGGAGCCAGGGGCGTTCCGGGAATGGTAAGGCTTGGATTGGCCGCGAGCATTACAGTGATTGTCTATCCACTGATATCTGCGGCTCGGCCAACGATTCCTCCTGAGCTATTGCCTTATATCGCGTTAGTGATCAAGGAGTGCCTGGTGGGGTTGGTTATCGGATTTGTGATTTATACGTTAACTGCCGTTTTACAAGGGGCAGGGCAGCTGATGGATTTTCAAATGGGTTTTATGATGGGGGCTGCGATTGATCCTGTTTACGGAGTACAAAGCCCCATGATGGGCAACTTCCAGATAGTTTTGGCTACAATGCTTTTACTGGCTACCAATTCGCATCACTATCTTATTGCCGCTATGGTTAAGAGCTATGCGTATATTCCAATTAATCCGTCTAACCTGCCAAGCCACTTTACCTTTTACGTCCAGCTTGTTGCTCAGGTGTTCGCTTTAGCGATTCAAATAGCATTGCCTGTTTTTGGGGCGCTACTAGTTTCGGATGTTGGTGTGGGACTCTTGTCCAGGACAGTACCCCAACTTAATATTTTTTCGGTTGTTTTCCCGGTCAAAATTATTTTTGGATTTATCATTCTGTTCTTCACGGTTCCCTTTTTTGGGGAAGCCATAGCGCACCTTTTTAATATGAACATGGCTTGGGTCCTGGAACTTTATCAGGGGTGGAAGCAATGAGTGAAAAAAAACACCCAGCCACGCCCAGACGCAAAGAGGATGCGCGCCAAAAGGGCCAGGTTTTTAAAAGCCAGGAAGCAATCTCGGCCATTATGCTCTTAGGCCTCGTGGCCGTTCTCAAATACTGGCTCCCAAACATGTTACTGCGCATGGAGCACGTTTTTACGTATGTCTTAAGCCTTTCCTCTGAGTGGACCGAACGTTCGGTGTCCAGTCTGATGCTGAACATTATTTGGTGGGGGGTACAAATCATTTGGCCTATTTTTGGCATAGGGTTATTAATTGCCCTAGCCATCAATTATCTCCAGGTTGGAATCCTCTTCACAGGGGAGTCTATGAAACCTCAACTTTCCCGTATTAGCCTGATCAGTGGTGCGAAACGGATGTTTGGTGTTAAGGCTTGGGTTGAATTGGTGAAATCTCTGCTAAAAGTGATTTTGATTGGTTATTTTCTGTACGCGTGTATCCGGGACCGTCTCCAAATCTTTCCCGCTCTGCAGCAACTGGAGGTAAGTCAAGGGGCCATTTTTCTAGGTCAAGCCTTGATGGAACTCGCCTGGAAGATCTCGATTTCGTTTTTGGGTATAGCTGCTTTGGATTATATCTATCAGCGATGGGACTATGAAAAAAACTTACGGATGTCTCATGAAGAATTAAAACAGGAATATAAACAAACAGAAGGAAATCCGGAACTTAAAAGTGAGATTAAGAAAAGACAACGGGCCATGGCCAGGAGTCGGATGATGCAGGATATGAAACAGGCGGATGTTGTTGTTACTAACCCAACCCACTTCGCAGTTGCCCTTCGTTATGACCTGAAAGAGCAGAAAGCGCCCTACGTTGTCGCCAAAGGACAAGATCAAGTTGCCCTGCGCATGCGCGAATTGGCGAAGGAATATGACTTGGTGATTATGGAAAATAAGCCGCTGGCACGTGCCCTCTACGCTCAGGTGGAAATCGGGCAAGGAATTCCAGAGGATCTATATAAAGCGGTTGCCGAGGTTTTGGCGTTCGTGTATCGGTTAAAGAAGAAGAGGGCTTGAAAGGAGGAACACTCATGGCCATATCGTTGAAACGTCGATTACTGGATAATACAGATGTTTTGGCAGCAATGGGAATGGTAGGCATTGTGGTCATGATGGTTGTTCCATTGCCCGCGGGATTTCTGGATATATTAATTACCTTGAATATTTCGGCCTCGGTTCTAACTTTGATGCTGGCAGTTTTTGCAAAAGAACCCTTGGAATTTTCTGCCCTTCCTTCCCTTTTGCTTACTTTGACGTTGTTCCGTTTGTCTTTGAACATTTCGGCTACCCGTCTTATTCTTCTTGACGGCAGTGCAGGACAGGTCATTCAGCAGTTTGGAGCATTTGTCATTCGCGGAAATCCAGTTGTAGGTTTTATTATATTTATTATCCTGGTAC
>JBAQLX010000542.1:0-3387 GCA_049302315.1 Desulfosporosinus sp. | reverse complement strand
GTTTTACAAAGGGTATTCTTTTTAAATCACCAACTTGGGTATTGACAGTGGGATTTAAGCAGTCAGCAATATAAAAAGTAAGTGGTGAGTTTAAAAAGGCAATCGCGTAATAAATGTTGGCATATCCGCCCATAAAAATACAAGAGCCACCCACATCAAATAATTGGTTTTCTGGCATAAATCGAAATGAAACACCTTTTGAACCGGAAGCGGAATATGTAATTCCTTCTCTAAAATAAAAAGTACGGCTTGGTAAATTGTTGCCATGATTTAAGAGATACGCATAACCGGAGGGACTATAATCAATGACTGTCCAAAAGTTGCCATACCATTTATGGTATGGACCACCCTTGGCATATACTTTCCATCTCTTCCCATCATCCCTTGATGCCGAAAGATCGTCTGCTTTGATCTCCCACCAGAATCTTAGACACCTATTATTGTTTCCGGTCGCAATTCCTTGTCTGGGGTTAAGAATATCATCCAACGCCTTCTCCCTGAACTTCTCTCGAAACCCATCGGAAATCCAGTAGATCAAGGGCCAGCCTTCGATGATTTTAAGTTTGGCTTGGGTGAGGTAATAGACACGTTCATGGTGACGGCTTTGCAACATATTATCATACGCTTGCTCTAAAGAAGCTTGCTTGTGTTTTTCCTGCTGATTGGAAGTTATGTTGAAATAAACTCCTCTTTCATCTATTTTCTTTTTATTTATGACATACCAAACGGCATCCAACAAAATTCCGGGGCCAAAAAGGTTGACCCTATCCAGACCATAATCCACTAAGATGTCGATGTGGGTATGTTCAATTAGATACCTGCGCACATCTTCAAAGGTTTTTATAAACATAAAGGTATGCGGATGTATTAAAGCCACATATCCTGTTTCATCTGTCAATTCACAACATCTTTTGATAAAGGCTGCGTAAAGGTTTTGGTTAAACTTATAAGGCCGTTTGTAGTTAGCTTCAATAAAATATTTCAATTCGGGTCCAAAGGCGCCACTATCGGTATATGGTGGGTTGGCCACAGCGACATCATATTTCTGGGTCAGTAATTGCAAAAAGGTTATAGCATCACGGGTTTTGGTATTGAGGAAAGTAAGTCCCTGCTTTGCGGTGTGATGAGCAACGGCTTTTTGTAAGTTGGTGAAACGGTTTTCCCGAAACTGCTCGTAATTGGCAAGGGTTTGTTGATCAGAAAATAATTGTGGTTGAGCTCCCCAAAACTCCTGCACCAAGTCATTCATTTGCTTCCTGAACTTTTCTTCTAAACGAATCAGAGAGCCAAATTTATGTGCTTGCCGGAGATCCGCCCAGAGGTCAATGACTATTTTTTCTAATTCAGGGCTGAGTTTTTCACCATTTTCAAAGAGGTGTTTCACGGCCTCATAATCCGGTAAAAAGAAATCGGAACTGACAATATTGAAGCGCTCGATTTTAGCCGTACGTTTTTTGAGTTTGGCTTTGATGTATAAGCCTAATTGAGCCAACTGCACTGCCCGGTCATCTAAGTCCACCCCGTGTAGGTTGTGGCGAATGATAAGCTCGGGTATTTCGCTTTCCTCATAGTTTGCAGCGTAGTTATTAATCTGGTCGCTGTAAAGAGCGTAAAAAAAATCGAATCCATAGAGGAGAAAATTTCCTGAGCCGACAGCAGGATCAATGAGGCGAATCTCAGGCAGAGGTTTCCTCTCCCGGGTTTGAGTATGGGGGGCATTAGCGATTTTGTAGTCCTCTTTGATCGTGGAATCTGGAAACATTTCCAGATACAATTTACCGAGACTGTTATCCACTAAGAACTTTACTACCCAGCGAGGGGTATAAACCTGACTTTGGATGCTCACTTTGTTAAATTCAGTTTTAGCGCCACTTTCTTTGTGGGCTGCTTTTTTGTAGTTATTGTAACTTTCGTAAAGCCAGCCCAGCACATCATCACTTTGCCAAATGTCTGATTCTACCTGGGGATCAGTTTCCACCCGATTGTAGGCCTCGATGATGCCGTTCAGCTCAATAACGGTAGGTAATAAATGGTAGGGATGCTCTAGGCTAAACAAAGGAATATCCTCGGCAAGAGCCGCCAATTGGTACTCTATAAAACTCAACAGTCCTTCATGTTCTTTGTTTCGGTCAGAGGGGTGTTGTTCCAGCCAGAGGAAATGGGCAAATGATCGATCACCGTGCCGACTTCTGCGGGTAATGATTTCGGGGTGAAGCGTATGGGTTTCCATTACCTTAAGAGCAGCCAAGCGGTTGAAAAGAGTGTAAGTTAATTCCTCTATCAATTTTTCAAAGGCATTAGCTCTAGAGCCTGTCTCCGCCATAAGTACTTCCTGAATGCTTGCGATCCGGTTTCTATCCGCCCGGTATTCCTGAGGGATAGTCTCTAAAGGTTGTAAGGCGGAGGCCGTGATCCCCATTCTCCCCAAGCGATTCCGAAAGGCGTTGTCTATCAGCCGGCGAATCTGCTCGACATGTTCAGCTAATTTCATGGAGTTATCCTTTCTTGATCTCTATTTCAGCATCATCATCTCTCACACCCGCCAACTTGTGCAATTCCAGATACAGCCATTGCCTGTATTCACTTACTTTCAGTTTCCGGAGTGGGAGATTAGTCGCTAATGGTTTGGCAGCTGGGGCCGGAGCGGGCTTGCCGGGTTTGGCCTGAGGCGATGCTTTCTTAATTAAACCTGCTTTGAGAATTTCCAAATCCGTCATTTTACCAGGATAAAGCTCAATAAAGGAGAGCATTTCGGAATAGGCGAAGTGGGAATTTTTATCTTGGACATCAAAATCAAGTTCTACCATCGCTTGAGTTCTTTGAGCTGCATACAGTAAAATAGTTTTGGCCTTGCGCAATGCCTCCTCATTCAATCCGGCCGGTAATCTGCTAATTTCTTTGATCAGTTTCTCCGCCTCAATTTTCAAGCGCGTGTATTTTCCGGCCATATCCCGAGCAGCATTTTGCATCAATTCAAAGTAGTTGTCCTTGATTTTTTGGGTAATTTGTTGAAGGGATGCAAAGTTTTGGACAACTTCTTTGTCCGACAAGGTATGGAATTCTGCTAATAGATGGGCTATCCCCTCATTAGATGCCGCGGATTTTATTAATTCATCACCGACCTCGGAAACAAATAGTTTCCACTGCCAGAACTTAGGCAGATTGTCGTGCATAAACTTTTCTACTTTGTCAACCACTTGAACGGCTTGGCTATAAGTCTCTTTGTTGCTAAGAAAATCTTCAGCCTTTTCGAGATAATTTGCTGCGCTTACCGCGCCGGTAAAGCCGCCCAGGACTTCTTTTTGTGCTTCGAGCTCGGGAAACAGTGTCTCAAACTCTCTGTTCTGCTTGCGTATATCGTCTGCTTTGTCACAGAACCGTTTGGCC
>JBAQLX010000541.1:0-3056 GCA_049302315.1 Desulfosporosinus sp. | reverse complement strand
TTCCCAACGCAATGTATCATTCTCCAGATTTTGGTAAGACTCCATCCGGGCATCCAGATGGCTGTAGCCGTGCGAGGCAAACGTCCAGCCGGTTTCTTTAAGTCGTTCAATAATCGTTAAAGCAGACTGCCGTTCTTCCGGATAGGAAGGGGAATCCAATTTATGGGTGTTATATCCTAAAACTCCGCAATAGCCGGTAAAAGCCAGAATCCCCTTGGCTCCCTGGAAGGAAAAGTCGGGATGCTCAGCAACAAAGGCATCGATAATCGGGATAACCTCATTATCATGGGAGATGACTTTATCTCCGCTCGGGGATAGGGAATAAGTCGCCACATTGCCCTCGGAATCCAGAATGAGTTTGTTGATCGTCCCATTCTTTGTTTTGTAATCCGGATAATTAACATCATCGACTGACAGGATAAGCGGTTTTTTGTTGGGAGGAAGCTTAAGCTCTTTATGCACCAAGACCTTTTTCCCGTCCACTACTTGCTCATCATACAGGTCCTTAAAATCAATCAGCATATAATTGTTGGCATAGATTTGGTTGATAATCTTTTTGAATTCGCTCACCGTCACATAATACTGATTAAATCCATTGGCATCCGCATCTCCATCAAAAGTCCGGGACGGATAAGCCAGCAGCGGATGGAAAAAGATATGCTCAATCGGTCTATCATAAGGAACCAATCCTTGCGCCGCTTCCTGATTATCACCCTGTTTGCTTACGGCCTCTGCTTTTGCATTGGCTTCTTCTTTAGCATTGGCCTCTGCTTGAGCATTAGCCTCTGCTTTTGCTTTAGCCGCATCTTCAATTTGCTGATCCTTGATGGCTTGCTGGGACTTTTGTTCCTGTAACTGCCTAGCATCCGCTTCCGTCTGCGAACGGACTTGTTTCTGCAGCTCGTATTGGTAGTACAAGAATGATCCGGTAAAACCTGTTAATAAAACAACTGCCAAGAGAGCGATAAGAACAGTCTTTTGCGTGGAAAGATTCAATTTTGTTTGCATGCTGATCATTCCTTTGGCTCAAAATAATCTGTGATATTTCTCGATATTAGTATAAAATTCGCTATAATATCGTCATTTCCTTTTGCCTGGAAAAAAATCAGGTCGCCTTAATCCTATCCAACAGAGTCATTTGAGGTCAAATGAATTAACTGACAAGAAAGAGCGTAAAAAACATCTCCGCTATTGTGACCGGAGATGTTAAGGGTCATTTCTGCTTTTATATGATAAAGTAAAGGGGACAAGGATCATAAGATGTTAAATGCTTAAATGACAAAGGGGTGCCGCAGGTTTTTCTTTCAAGTTCTCCGTAAGAGTATTAGTGAGAGAACTGAACCGTTATACTTATGATTCACTCCTTGCGAATTGCTTTAGCAGAAAAACATCAAGACTGTGCTTTCATGGCCTTTACTAATGGTACTTGTACGATATTAGATGCTTTAAAATCTCCGTTATTTGCTCAGTATCGCGAAAATCAGCCCTTTAATCAGAACCATTTGCGGCCATGCCCACTTATGGACAACCCAGATAAATTACGAATAATGGTTAATAAATCCGGTGTCCATTCTGCTCAAGTTTTAGATATGGAAACTGTCGAGGAATTGACGGAAAAACTCCAGACTATTTCCTCAGACTGGGGTGGACTTCATTAAGTTCAGTTAATAAATGTTCATTAATTCTCGCTAAACAAAAAGGGAAGACTTACTCTCCCCTTGAACAATCCTTCATGTCACGTTGGTTAAAGCGTTACCTTATATATAATATCTAAATCAGTAAAAAGGATACCTTGCACCACTACCCTTGCCGGTCTCTTTACTAAACCCAATGTTAAAACCTAAAGAAATTAAAGTCTCTATTCATCCTTCGTATGTAAAAGTAAAGCAGCATTGATAACAACTGCTATAGAACCTGCATTATGAACCAATGCGCCTAAGACTGGATTTAAAATACCAATTATAGAGAGAACGACTGCTATGAGGTTAAAACCCATCGAAAAAATTATATTAACATTGACTTTCCGCATAACCTCCTGTGAAATTTTGATTAAATAGGGTATGCGTTGAATTTCATCACTCACCAAAACCGCATCTGCCGCCTCCACCGCGATATCACTCCCAATACCTCCCATCGCAACACCGGCATAAGCCGATTTCAGAGCTAACGCATCATTAATTCCGTCGCCAATCATACAAACATGTGCATTCTTGTTTTCATACTTCTCAATCTCTTCCATTTTATTTTCTGGAAGAAGGTTGGATTTTACATTGGAAATACCAACCACGTCTGCGATGTGTCGAGCTGCAGAAGGATTGTCACCCGTAAGAAGGAGAGGTTCAATGCCCAGTTTCTTCAGTCGTGAAATCATTTTTGGGGCATCTTCACGTACAGTATCCGAAAGTGCAAGGAACCCAACTACTATATGATTTATTACAAAAAAAATAGTAGTGGACCCTTTACTTAAATAGGCGTCTAATGCGGCCTGCACCTGCTCTGAAATAAGAATTCCAGAATTCTTTACCCAGTCTGCTTTACCTACCATAACATCTAAACCATCTACCAAAGCTTTAACTCCCTGACCGGCAAGCAAAGAAAAATCCTGTGGTTCTTTGGTCTTGCCACCGTGTGATTGATAATAGGAAAAGATGGCTTTCCCAATAGGATGCTCGGAACGCTGTTCCACAGAGGCAGCATAATACAATAATTTTTCTTCCGTTATATTAGTATCAAAACTCCGCACAGCAATAACCTTCAATTTACCATGAGTAAGTGTCCCTGTTTTGTCAAAGGCGATATGTCGTACTTTGGAGATTCGTTCAAGAGCATCCCCGGAGCGGATAATGATGCCAAATTTGGTGGCGTTTCCGATCCCTGCCATGATAGCAGTAGGGGTTGCCAGAATAAATGCACAGGGGCAAAACACAACTAATACGGTGACTGCCCGAATGATTTCTCCAGTCACAATACCTGTGATGACTGCTGTTCCTAACGCTGCCCAAACCATCCATGTCGCCCATCTGTCAACGATTCTGATAATAGGAGCTTTATTAGCG
>JBAQLX010000540.1:0-1985 GCA_049302315.1 Desulfosporosinus sp. | reverse complement strand
ATTTTGTCATTGGCCAAGGCTCCAAGGCGTGCTCGCTCCATAATAGAATATACATACTCGATGCCGAATCCAAGTCCCGCAACAGTTGGATCAATAATAATCTTATTTAATGGTAAGCCCATTTCGTTGATTAAAATATTAAGCTGTTTACAGATGTTAATATCAATGGGGAGCGCGCAATCAAAGTATGTTTATGAACCATCGCCGCAGCCGCTATGGACTTGTAGTTATCCTGTTCCGCAAAACCGATAAGCAGGTTTATCGCCTGCAGCAGCTTCGGCAATAGCGGTTATTACTTCATTGTTTTTGGCCGGATCTTCACACCCTTCGATGATGAGTGGAACTCCGACGGCAGCCAAGACTTCTTGAACAATCCGGACACAATCCTCTGGTGAGCGATTTTCACCTTCGGGGTCAGCTCCATTAAATTTCAGGAAAATGAGATCTGCGCCAAACTCTCCTACGCATTTTTTAGCCCAGGCCACAGGGTCATTGAGGACATCACCAATTTGCTTAAGTATTATACTACCCTCCGTGGTTTTGGTCACGATCAGGCAGATGGACTCCACGGGGGACTGGAGGCCGCGAATCAGCTCATGTACCCGGCCTGCTGAGCGAATGCCCCGGGCCGAAGAATCACTGATTATAAACATCCAACCGATTTGGGGAATAGTACGACGGCTGATGTGTTCGAGGCCGGCTTCAGAATCCACGACCACATAGTCGTAGTTTTCACCAATGATCTGAAGATGTTTGCGCAAGAGATCATTGGGATAGCAGTAACACCCCGCTCCTTGCGGCCCTCCCATGACCAGCAGATCAATGTCTTTAGTCTCGACTAAGGATTGCTGAAGTTTATATTCAATGAAGATATTCTTGGGCATACCAACAGGAATTGCTTTGGGATCCTTACTTTGTTCCAGCAGCTCCGAAATCGTGGCCGTGACATTGAGTCCCAAAGCTTCGCCAAGGTTAGCGTTGGGGTCAGCATCGACGGCGAGAATTGAAACTCCTCTTTGTTGGCTGACTAATTGTCTTAACAATAAAGCTGTAAACGTAGTTTTTCCTACTCCACCTTTTCCAGCAACTGCTATGTATTTGGCCTTTGCCATAAGACGACCTCCGTAAATCACGATAGACAACAGTACCCAATAGATTATCTAAGGAAAAATTCCCCTATCTCCTTCAACATGCCCATAACCCCGTAGATTGGTACCCTTGGGGTGATGAGGCCTTTGCCAAGGCTAAAGTCGAAGATAAGCCTATCTTCCTCTCTATCGGCTATTCAATTTGTCACTGGTGTCATGTTATGGAAAGAGAGATTGAAAAGAGTATTGTAGCTGGCATGAATGTTGAAAATGTGATAGGTGATGCAGCCTATTCCGAGAAAGGAAATATTCAATATGCCAATTTACATGAAATAAAGTTAGTAGCAAAATTAAATCCTTCTATATACACAAGGGAATAGAAAAAAGGAAGATGAATTCGAATTTAATATAAAGAAAAATCTAAAGAACGGTACAAAATTGAAGCCAAAAACAGTGAATTAAAACATAGACACGGATATGATGTCGCATCATCTTCGGGTCTAGTCGGCATGGAAATGCAAGGAGCAATAGCGATCTTCGCCGTAAACCTAAAACGAATACTTAAAATTTTAGGGTAATAATCGAGAATAATACCTCCGATTAGACACACATACATCAGAAAAGGCGATTCAGGATTAAAAACAAATCCCGAACCACCTTCTTTTAATTTAATCACTAAATTCGCTAACGAAAGCCCTAGGTTTTTCAGTGGCCTCCGCTAAGGTGGTTCCATTTTTTACTATTGAAATATTCCTGTGTTATCTGTAACTGCTTTTTGATTATTTCCTGCCACATGCGGCTGTGAATCTCTCCGCTCCCCTTAGAAACTTTAGTATAACGCATGTTTCCGTTATCATCGATTTTACGATAGAAAAAATGATCAGTATCCTTGTAGCA
>JBAQLX010000539.1:0-8047 GCA_049302315.1 Desulfosporosinus sp. | reverse complement strand
GCCATTTGAATGTTACCCCGCAACCTCTCGTAGACCTTTGGCTGATGAGCTTTGTTGGAGCGATTCCAGCGAATCCTTCAGCTGCCTGGCCGTTTTAGCGTATCAGGGATATGAGTTTATCCCTCGGTCAAGGGCTAGGATATATTAACAACATCGAAAATCAGAAGGGCTTTCCGTCTATGACGGTGTTCTTCTACATCTGTGAATATCTTGGTGTATCACCAAAGAATTTTTGATGACGGGAATCTCTATCCGACGCAGATGCGCGAATTAATTGGTCCAATAAACTGATGCGTATCTTCAAAGAGTACGGAGCCGGACAGCTTACCTCCTCAAATTCGGATTCGAATCCGAATTTAAACTACAGACAGGCGGTGCTTCTTTTAGGTATCCCGATGGAGGAACGGGCGCAATCTATGGTCGATATGGATGTTCCCGGAAGGCAAAAATAACTCAGGATTATTGTGGGGGTCGATAACTTTGGTGCGTTCTAAATCATCTGTTCTTTCAAAATAAAGTTCGGGTAAAACAATTCTAATTTCGTGTTCCGCGTCTTCTTTCCGCCAGTAGACGATAAATCTGATTTTCGCTGTTTTTGGCAGGTTGTTTTTTAGCTTTCTTTCCTCGATTAGTTTTATCAGCTGTTTGGAGAATCTTAGGACCGCTTGTCCTTTTGCATTACGGCAACAATCCCTGTCAATTGTAAGTTCATCTCCGCTCTTCGGTTGCTTAACCAGATGTTGAATGGATGAAAAAAAGTCCAGCCAGACATCTTTATAGGTTAAATGCATCGCTAATTGACTGGGTGGCAAGTAATCTCCCGCATCATGAACCCGTTCAAGACCTTCTGTATTTATGAATTGAAGATAATTGCCATTATAGTATTGTTTGTCACCCCAATAATTGTTTACTGAAACCATTTTATGCGCTTTTCGCATAAATATCAATATCCAATTATCGCATATAATAAAATAGCGTTGGGGTGATTACAATGTACCAACGATTACGCGATTTAAGAGAGGACAGCGATTTGACCCAGCAAGAGCTTGCAACCTTGCTGAAGGTAAGCCAAACAACATATTCAAGGTATGAAAGCGGTGCTCTTGATATTCCTGGTACCTCGCTAATTAAACTTGCCGAATTCTATAAAACCAGTATCGACTATCGGATGGGACTGACCAATAATAAAAAGCCCTACCGCTAATAATCACAATATAATCATAGAAATCAGACGTTGTGATCTCTGTTCCAATCTATTGGAGCAGCCCGCACTAAGCAACTTGTTTGAATGATAGAGTTGAACATTATTAATTGTGAATGGTTCTCCTCTTTACTGTCGAAGGTTAGTTTTGATAAAAATGGAGGAGTGTAAGCAACGAATAAATCTGGAGAAATTCTACAAAAGTATATTTAACCTAGAACATAGAAGTTAAGGCGAGGATGTAATAAATGAATCTTAATTATTTTGAAAACCCAATCGAGAAAAAGATACTCGCAAGGGGCTATGAATACTACGAAAATGATTATGTAATATCAGTTGAAGAAACTGAGGAAAATGTTTTTGAGGCAGAAGTTGAAGGCACTGAGCTCTATACGGTGGAGGTTAAACTTGATGATCAGGCGAATATAATCGATACCAAATGCGATTGTCCCTATGACATGGGAGTATATTGCAAGCATCAGGTTGCAGTATTTCTTGCTTTACGGGATATGAAAAACAACCAAACCAAAGGAAATAACCAGATATCCCAAAATAGTAAGGACTCAGAAGCCGTGCCTCAACCTCCAGTTCCGAAGAAGAGAAACGCTCCCAATATCGAAAAAATACTTTCTGACAGAACCAAAGATGAACTGGTTGAATTATTGTTAAATATTGCCTCTGAATATGAAGAAATCAAGCAGCGCATTGAACTGAATTTTGATGATGGAAATGATGAGGATGAAATATCCAAGTCTATGGCACTTATCCGTACCTTTATCAGGAACAATCCTGACAGACATGGATTTGTAGCTTATGGAGATGCCGATGAAGCTGTCAAGGGTGCAGATCTGGTGCTGGAAAAGGCCCGCATTGCTTTTGAACAGGATAAAACTGTGCATGCTTTAGATCTTAGCCTTTGTGTAATACATGAGATGATGGATTTACTTCAAGACGCAGACGATTCTGACGGTGTAATCGGAGGAGTAATTGAAGAAAGTTTTGTTTTAATTGCTGAAATTATTGTGGATGAAGAACTGAAACCGATGCAGAAAGAAAGCATTTTTAATAAGCTGATCGAAGAAGCCGCCAATCGACGATATGATGGTTGGACTGATTGGAGAATAGACTTGCTTGAAAGCTGTTCGGTGCTTGCAGATACTTCGGATTTACGAAGCAAATTGGAACATCGTTTAGGCTTAATGATAAAAAATGAAGAAGGTAACTCATGGAGCGTCAATTACTTAGCCGAAAGAGTAAATCTCATCAGATATCATCTGGTTGAAAAACATGACGGGCAGAAAAAGGCACAGGAATTTATGGAACAAAACCTTCAATACTCCAACTTCAGGCAAATGGCAATAGAAAGTGCCATGAACAAAAAGGATTATGACTATGTAATAAAGCTTACACTTGATGGAGAGGACAAGGATAAAAGCCTGCGTGGACTGGTAGACAAGTGGAAGAAATACCGATACAAAGCATTTCAACTTTCCGGGAAACTTGATGAACAGCGGGGAATTGCCATGGATTTTATTCTGAACGGCAGCTTTGATTATTACAAGGAATTAAAATACACCTATGCAATAAATGAGTGGCCATCTGTTTACCCCAAGATCATTTTTCTCATGGAAAACCAGAAGAAAACTTATCAGGACATCTACACCCGTATTTTGATAGAAGAAGGGGAAAAACAAAAATTACTTGAGTACGTTAAAGGAAGTCCATCATTGGTGGAGAATTTTTCCAAGTATCTTATCCCTGAATTCAAGGAAGAGGTTTTCACGCTGTTTCTGCAATATATTGAGCAGAGTGCTGCAAGAGCAGGTAACAGGAAAGATTATCAGGGGGTATGTGCTATCATTCGGAATCTAAAAAAAGCTGGCGGGAAAGAACGGGCCTTGGAAATCAAACAGAAGCTTTTTAACAAATATGCCAATAGACCGGCATTTAGGGATGAGTTATCTAAAGTATAAGAGCATGATAAGCCCAAAAGAAGCTGCAAGAGCTTAAGGAGAATCAGGCATTGTATTTGTGCGGGCAATAAGCTTCTTGAATTGGGTACTGATCGGCACCGAGCCATAGTGACTCTTGCGACAAAGAGTAGTCTATTCGTTTTGCCCGGGTTTGCCCTGCAAAAGTCCCGGTAATCAAAGGCGGCAATGATGGTCTTTCCGGCACCCGTTGCTGCAACGATCAGATTTTTATATGAGTGGCGGACTTCCCTTTCCGCTTTCAATTTGTCCAGAATTTCCTGCTGATTATAATAAGGGTTAAGGTCAAAGTTAAAAGTAACGTTACCCGCTTCATCCTTTTTCTATTGTCCACAGAATGAGTACACTTCATAACTATTAATCATCCCATCCCCGGTTCTCCGTGCAGAGGTCGTCCATCCAGCCTTCGTCATAGGTTGATCCGTCACCCTTGTACGGCACGGCACGAGGTTTGCCCATTTTATATAATTTGCACGACTTGGGTCCGTAACAAAAACTCTCGAATCGGTACTTCTTGCTCACACCCCAGTCATATTCAATCTCGACCGCCGACATCGTCGCCCAAACACATTGAAAGCATTTGCCTTTGTAATTACTGGCACTCAGCATTCTTGCGCCACGCCATTCATAGGTTGCCATTTCGGGTGGCTCTATCAAATATGGCGGCGGAGTGGTTTCGGCTTGTTCTGCCTTATTTGTAAGTTTCAAGCCTCCGGCGCGGTAGTAATCGGCATAGTCGCTGACATCATACATTTTCGTCCATGCGGTGCCTTTAGCCTCATCGCCAATGCGAAAGACCTGTTTTTTCTGTTGCTTTTCCGAGATGGCAACAGAAAACCGAGCCTTAATCCCCCGCGCTTCGCCGTCAAGGAAAAGATTGTAGCCACGATGATAGTGGGTGCGGTTATCTAGTCTATACCGCCACACGGTCGTGCGTGGCTGGACAGACACTATTGTGCCTCGCCATTCAATTTTCTCTGGTTCATTAATCGTCATTTTTGTATCCTCAATTTCGGCTTAATCAGGTCGTAGCTGTTTCCGACCATACGCTTTATCTCCCCAAAATCACCTGTAAAACTTTTGCTGCAATCTTAGGAACTTGATTTATTACGCCTTTCTTTATTGCGACACCACCGCCCAAAATAACAGCACTCCCTGCACATCATTATCGCCTTCTTCATCTGCAATATACTCATAGTTAAATTTTACCACACAAACTCGATTAATGCTATCAACGACCTTCTGATCTGCAGTCCGTACCATGTTTCAGACGAAGGGACAGGCTTGCTTAGATATCCCGCTTAGAAAATGTCCGTGCAGCGTCGCGTGGTGGGTATATTGCTCGATTTCAGCAACCGCAATCATTAATTATATAAAACAGAGCAATTTGCTCATTGACCAAGACCTTTGATTTCAGATAATCAATCGGCACATCCATACGAGTGCTGCGTAAATATGTATTTATTGATCGTGTCTTTGACTTCAGCTACATCCTTTTCTAAGGTCTTAACCGATTTTTTGATGCCCCGTAATTCAGTCGTATGCTCTTTTAGAATCGTTGTATGCTCTTTTAGTACCGCGAGAATTTCCTTTAGGGTTTCTTCCATGTCTTTCCCTCCCTGAAAAAAGTATATCATATCTGCAAGAATATTAGTAACTCTGTCTAGGAGAAAAAGCAAGCCATTCATTCGACGTTCGACAAATTCCGGGAAGTACCAAGCACCTAGGGAGGAAAAGAAAGACCCCCGAAGACGAACTTCGGAGGTCCTTTCCGACCCGAGCAATTGTGTCAACGGTTGTGTCGGTAGTGCCACTAGTTTCGCTAGTTTTGACAAGACTATAGATTAAGTCACTTCTGTACTTCGGCGCCGTCGACACTATTGGATGATAGGACCCAGGATGCTATTGTGAGACTAAATTATCTCGGATGAGTGCCGTTACTTCGTCTAAAGGAGAACCTACGAGAATTAGCTTCATGATCCGATTAAGCGTATCCAAATCAGTGATAGTGTGAACGCTATCATGTAACACTTGGGATTCTACGCCTAAACGTGCTTTGAGGTATTGGCAAATGGAGTCTTGAGCCATCACAGCTTTTCCTTCGGCCCGACCTTCATCCTTTGCTGACTTCATCCAAGATATCTGGTCTCGACGTTCTGCTTCCCTAGCCTCGTAGAGCATCCTTGCCTTTTTATCTTTACTCATGATCTGCAATATGTCATAGGCTTTCTTGATGTCCTGATTCTTTTCCGCTAACATCTCAATCACTCCTTTCGATTTGGCATCAATGAATTCCATCCATTCAACAACGGGGTCATTCTCATCCCTCAGTATTTCTGGATCAACTAGTTTGGGCATCTCCAAGAAGTGGACCTCTAAGATATCTGTCAATCGATAGCCCGTTTCGTCTTCCGTCAAATGATAGCTGGAATGTACCTTTTGGAGGTGGGGTACACTTAAAATCGACGATGTTGATGGTTATACATTTCTTGAGCGCATGATAGGGATCACCTGGCTTTATTTGATTTATATACATTTTAGACCAATAGAACATGGTTCGTTCCGGCATGTAATTCGTAGGTAGTATTTGTATCTCAATATCGATTTGTTTCCCTAGTTTAGTCTTTACTCTTACATCTAGAATGCCCTTTCTGTCCCCCACAAACTCCCTTAGAAGCTCGCTATTGATGATTTCCAGGCCTTCAAAGTCCTCCTTAGGCAACCTGATGATGGCACTGAGAAGGGCTATGAGCAGATCTTTGTTCTTTTCATCTCCAAAGATGAGCTTGAAAGCGAAGTCGTTTTTGGGTGACATCAGAAAGTCATCATCCATGAGAATCTGTCTGCTTCTAGTCGTCTTTTCTCTGACCATTGTTGCTCACTCTCCTATAGATTTATTATACAACAAGCTACCAATTCATGCCATTAGTTTTACTCCTTTCTTTGTCTATAAGAAACGCAGAAAAAGCCTCACGTCCTTAAATTAGAACGTGAGGCTTAGAATAGTAGCATGGTGTCGGCGGTAGTGTCGGTAGTGTCGGTAGTGCCACTAGTGTCACTAGTTTTGACAAGACTATAGATTAGTCACTTCTGCACTTCGGCACCGTCGACACTGTACTATATTTCTAATATATGATATATGTCTCAAAGGTGCGCAGACACGTTTTCTGCTCAACTAGCTACCTTATTTACATTAGGTAGCCAGTTGAATATTGTACCTTTGCTTGGCGCACAATACCTTGGTAAGGTTTGACAGTCTGATTGTTTCTTATGTAGTGAGCTTTGAATATTTTTCCAGCTAGTCTCAGCCTCTGAAACGCCAAAAGAGCCCTTCGCCGAAGCGAATGACTCTCTTGAAGCTTTTGTTTTGATAGGGCATTCGACAAATTCCGGGAAGTACCAGACCCCGAGGGATGAACCACGAGTCCAGTTTCTCTTAATATTGCAGCAATTTGGAGGAGGTCCTTATATCCAAGCACAATACCCGGCGAATGCCATCTGAATTCCGCATCCATGCTGAAATTGTGATGCAAAGGTTCCCTGATGCCAGAGAGACATAGGGCTCGGTATGGTATTTTTCCAGACACAAGAATAGCAACTGATAGTAATAGTCTTTTAGGGAATGATCCGTACCCTTAGGCGCCGGTTGAAATATCGCATTGTTGGAAATCGCTTCATTGGTCATGCTTAAAACCGTCTCACTTATCTGAAATCCGTATTCATCTAAAATGTATATACATTCCAGGGAATCAAACCGATTAATTATTGCAGGTATTATATCTTCGACTTCAGAATAGTGCATATTAGCCAATTCCGTTAATATGCTGGTCAAAATACCATCTAATTCCCGGTTCCGTGATTTTCGGGCGCTTGTTTTGTTCATCATATATTCCTTAAATGTGCGATCCAGCTGAGTTTCCGTCATCCAGGGTAATCCAGCATTAAAGTCGTCCAGCGTTTGGGGCATGGCGAAAAAAAATCCTTGCAGCATATCTACCCCAATATCCAGCGAAATTATGGCTTCCTCCTCTCTTTTAATACCTTCCGCAACTACCAGGCACCCAACCTTTCGCGATAACTTAACCATGGATCTAAGCACCTCTTGCTTATAAAAATCCTCATCAATATGATCAATTATTGATCTATCTATTTTTAATATATCTGGTTTGGTTGTAACAATTCTATTCAGATTTGAATAACCAGCACCTACATCATCCAAGGCTATCATAAAACCGTGATTTCGATACGTTTCAATGAAACGGGATAACGACTTAACATCCCTGACTTTTGATTCAATTATCTCAATAATGATTCTATCCGGTTGCAGTCCAAACTCTTTAACGGTGTTTATCAGTTGTCCTGAACCAACCACACCTTTATCTATGATTGATGTATCAAAATTTAAAAATAGCATTAACTCCTTATTATGATTATGTGAAAATTTCTCCAGTGCTTTTCTCCGGCATAATCTATCCAGATCCAAAATCACACCTTGGGAAGCAGCCAGATTAAACAGCACATTAGGATTAACCAATTCACCACGATAAATGCCCCGGCACAGAGCTTCCATACCAATTACCGATTTCTTGACTAGAGATACGATGGGCTGAAAATATATGGTGATTTCTTCATTAGCAATTATTTCATTTATGTCTAAATGAATTTTCTCAGTAAGCATGACATTTCATCCTTCCTGTTAACGCTACAATGAAACTTAAATATTTTTTATCCACTCCCACCATTGTCCTTACCCCGTGCCAGCAGCAAGATGTCTCTCGTTTACCACCTAATGAATCCTTGTTGTTGCGTGGGAGTTGAATGAATCGGCTAAGTTTTTCAACTTGAAGTCACGCGC
>JBAQLX010000538.1:0-4016 GCA_049302315.1 Desulfosporosinus sp. | reverse complement strand
GAAAAGGGTATCGAATGGGAACACAAGGCCAGTTGAACTTCCTGCCGGAGCATCACACGGACTTTATTTTTTCCGTCGTTGGAGAAGAATTCGGCTTTATTGGGACGATCACCTTACTCTTTCTCTTTTTAATCTTCTTACTGCGCAGTCTAAGTATCGCCTTAAAAGCGCGGGATACTTACGGCATGTTGATCGCCGCAGGTGTGGTTTCAATGTTTACCTTTCATATATTGGTCAATGTCGGTATGACCTCCGGGATAATGCCAGTAACAGGAATTCCACTCCCCCTTATCAGCGCGGGTGGAAGCGCCATGTTATCAAACATGGCTGCCGTGGGATTAATGTTGAGTATTAATTTAAGACGCCGCCGGCTTATGTTTTAAGCGAGGCGCTAATCGAGGTTCTAATCGAGGTTCGAGGTTCGATGTGCGAGGTTCGAATCGAAGCGAACAAAGTTCGCAATAAATTTAAAGCCTTCAAGTATAATTCCGTTTTTCGATTCGCAGAATCGAATTCATAGTTCGATCCTCGAACCTCGATCCTCGATCCTCGAAAGTGGTTCGTAGAATCGAATTCAAAGATAGAACCTCGAATTTCGCGCATCGCGCTTCGCAATTGAGGTTCTATTTCTTTTGCCCTTTCATAAACTATTATGGGGATGTACGAGCTTAATCGAGGCGCGAGGCTCGAATCGAAGCGAACAAGTTCGCAAGATTTGAAGTCTTAAAGTATAATTTCGTTCTTCGATTCGCAGATTCGAATTCACAAATCGGACATCGAGCCTCGTGCATCGTGCATCGCAAAGGGGGTGGGGGTATGGATCCTTTTGAACGCTGGGATGACTGGGAATGGGAACGGGCAATTCAAGAAGTGGGAAAAGAATCGGGGCGGGGCAAATCTGCACCGCGCCTTAATCAGCAACCCGGACGATCTCGACGTCCAGTAAAGGCAGGCTGGAGGGATTCCTTAAAACATTGGAACGGAATTCAGAAGCGCACCATCTTAGCGGCGACCTTATTTTTGCTGGTTTTTTTTAGCGCTAACAGTACAGACCCATTTTCAGGTACTATTTATTCAATTTACCAGAGCGCTATGAACTCGGGTAATTATTACGCAGCCTTAAATGGTATGGCTAAAGAAGCCTTGTCCCTAGGTGGCGTCGTTAGTAAGAATGTTCCAGTCGATGCCAAGATGAAAGGCCAGTTTTTGTCCCCTATTTCCGGGAAAGTCGTTGCTGCTTATGGGGAAGTGGGGGATGGGGGAAGCAATGCGCTGGGTTCAATTCATAACGGGATTGATGTGGAGAGTGCTTTGGGAGTACCGGTAGTTTCGCCTGCAGCAGGGGTGGTTACCGCAGTGGGGGAAGATTCCCAACTTGGGAAGATTGTAAAACTGGATTTTGGGGATGGCTGGACCACAGTGCTTGGTAATCTTGGCGATATTTCGGTTGTCAAGGGTCAGCGAATCGAGAAAGGCAGTGTTCTCGCGACGGTCGGTCTTTCCGCACCTTTAAAGAAGCCCTGGCTTCACTTTGAACTGAGAAAAAATAACGTCCCGGTCAATCCTATACCTTATCTAACCCCTGCACAATCGTAAGAGCACGCGTTAATCGTGGTTCGATGTTCGTGGAACGTGGTTCGAATCGAAGCGAACAAAGTCCTGATCGAGGCGCGAGGCGCGATGTTTGAATCGAAGCGAACAAAGTTCGCATTAAAGTTTAAAGTTTTAGAGTATAATTCCGTTCTTCGATTCGCAGAATCGAATTCAAAGATCGAATCTCGAACCTCGAATTTCGAACCTCGAGATAGGTTCGCAGAATCGAATTCAAAGATCGAATCTCGAACCTCGAATTTCGGACCTCGAACTTGAGGAGGAGGAAAAATGGAGCTCATAAAAATTTCCGGGGTGAGCCTCCGAATCCATCCCACGTTTCTCCTGGTTTTGGCCGTTTACGGAGTCCTGGGTTTAGCTGCCCAGGCTCTTCTCGTCTTTGGCTTAGTCTTCTGCCATGAATTGGCGCATTTATTGACGGCCAGAGCGTATGGATTTCGTGTCGTGGGGCTTGAGCTGTTTCCGTTTGGAGGAGCAGCCTACTGTGACGACCTCTTTGAAGGACGAAAATTTGAGGAGAGCATCATAGCGTTAGCGGGTCCTGCCTTTAACGTGGTCCTTTTATTTGGGGCTCAGGCGTTAAGGTGGCAAGGGGTGTGGACAGGGGAACTTGCGGATGATTTTGTACGTTTTAACTTTTGGCTGGCGGCCTTTAATTTGATCCCCGTTTTGCCGCTTGATGGCGGTCGAGTTGTGCGGGCGCTCTTGGCGGAAAGCCTTGGCTTCGTCCAGACCACGAAGTTTTTGGCATGGGCTGGCAAGTGGCTTGGCGTATTCCTGGCCCTGTATGGGATACTATTATGGGGTAGAGGAAAATTCGCCGAAGGGCCACTCACTTTGATCATTTTGGGGGGATTCTTTTGGCTGGCAGGCAGTAAAGAAATCTCCTCGGCTCATATCACGTTTCTCCGGCAATTGACACGTAAGAAAGAGGACTTGTTAAAAAAAGGTCTAATGCGAAGTTTTTGGGTAACTGTTCATAAGGACACTCCCCTCGTGCGAATCGTTGAGGAGTTTACCCCCGATCGCTATGCCATGATTTCTCTGGCGAATAAAGATTTGGGGCTGGGTAAGATTCTAACCGAGACGGAGGTGGTGGAAGGGATGTTGCGGGAAGGTATTCGTTTTCCAGTGGGTAAACTTTAGGGATATTCTGTTATTTATGATACAATTAAGGTCCACTATGTAATACAAGGGGGCCGCATTGATTCTATGAATAAATTTACCGCGCCGGAGATACGCCGACAGGTGGAACGGTTTTTACCTAAAGTCCTGAAACCAAGCAGGTACTTAGGCTCAGAATGGAACGCGATTAAAAAAGACTGGGCAAAAACAGAGGTTCAGATGGCCTTTGCTTTTCCGGATGTTTACGAAGTTGGCATGTCCCATTTAGGAACAAGGATTCTTTACCACATAGTTAACTCGTTCCCGGAATTTCTCTGTGAAAGGGTTTTTGCTCCTTGGGTGGATATGGAAAAGACAATGCGGGAGAAGGGTATTCCCCTGTATGCGCTGGAATCATTTCAACCTCTCCAAGCGTTTGATGTCGTCGGATTTACCCTTCAGTACGAAATGAGTTTCACCAATATCCTGAATATGCTTGATTTGGCGGGTATCCCACTGCGCTCCGAGGAACGCGGACCAGATGATCCTTGGATTATTGCCGGGGGCCCTTGTGCCTTTAACCCGGAACCCCTCGTAGGGTTTATTGATTTCTTTCTCCTCGGAGAAAGTGAAGAACAGTTGCCCGAAGTGCTTCGTCTCATAGCCGGGCAGAAGCTTAATCCGCTTCCTCGGAGAGACTTTTTAGTGAGAGTTGCCCAGGTTCAAGGGGTTTATGTTCCGGATTTCTACCATGTATCCTATAAACCCGACGGTCGAATTGAGGGTATTAAGGCTGAAGAGGGTGTCCCAGCCGTTATTGGGAAAGCCATCGTTCAGGACTTGGATCAGGCGTTTTTCCCGACTAATCCGGTTGTCCCTTACCTGGAAATTGTGCATGATCGGATGATGCTTGAAGTCATGCGTGGCTGCTCACGGGGCTGCCGTTTTTGCCAGGCAGGTATGATTTATCGTCCGGTTCGGGAACGTTCCCAGGAAACTCTGCTTAAGCAAATGGAGGAGTTGGTGCGTTCCACGGGGTATGATGAGGTTGCTCTCACCTCGCTTTCCAGTGGGGATTACTCTTGTATCCAGCCCGTCATTGAGAGCATCCTGGAGAAGTATGGAGAAGAAGGAGTTGGGATTTCTCTCCCCTCGCTGCGAGTCGACTCTTTTGATGTCGATTTAGCCGAGTCCGTACAGAAGACTCGTAAATCCGGGTTAACCTTTGCGCCGGAGGCCGGGTCACAGCGCTTGCGCGAAGTCATCAACAAAGGGGTTACTGAGCAAAATCTCCTAGATGC
>JBAQLX010000537.1:0-8448 GCA_049302315.1 Desulfosporosinus sp. | reverse complement strand
ATGCAGAAACGCTATACTCTGGAAAGGGACATCGGTTGACATGTTTCTGAAAAGCAACATCTTCTAGATAGGGTTTCCACGATGAAGTAATTGACCTGCATTTATTCATAAAGGCTTCTTCCGAATCCGAGCTAACCTATTTCTCTTTGACCTCTACTAACTCGATGTGGTTCTTATTCTTGATTAGAATATCGACTCGGATGAAAAGCGTTTCAAAGAGAATAGCCGCTTCATAGATGATAACATGGTCTTTTTTTAGTAAATCATTTGTCAGACTTAATGCCTTATCATAATCCAGGGTCTTAATATCGTGACCGCCCGGAAAATAGCACTTGGCCAGTTCTCCGACTTGAAATCCTCCATCAGCCAAGGCAAGAAGAAACGTATCCTCTAGGTTTTGATTAGCATATTCGGATTTCCCCGTATAATAAAGTTTTGTTGGACATTCCAATCCCAATTTATATCGAGACTTGGTTAGATATCTGGGTCGCATAACTCAACCCCTCCCTCATCACCAATCTACCAAAAGGCGAAGACAAATCGTTGTTTAAATCCCACTTAATCCTCATTATTTTAGGTAGAGATAACGTTCCATTGAGCGAACATAAGGTGACCATTCCTGTTCCGGATATTCTTCTCTGGCTCGTTTAAATTGCCAAAGGTCGGCTTCTAGCATATCAGCATGATGGATGATAACTGCCTCCATGCACTTGGGACGTCTTGGGGATTGCCATTCGTATTGACCATGATGACTTGTAATAATATGTAAAAGCTTAGTTCTAAGATCAACTGGAAAACCCGGTATTTCTGCAATCTTTCGACTGATCAGTTCTACGCCCATAATAATGTGCCCCAGCAATCGTCCATCTGTCGTGTATGAAAATCCCCGCTTGTAACTGTACTCGTAAATCTTGCCGATATCGTGAAGAAGTGCACCAACAAGCAGCAAATCGAGGTTCACTTCAGGATAGTTAGTTGAGATGCTCCGGGCATTTACCGCTACCCCTATACTGTGTTCTAATAAACCTCTTAAATACGCTTGATGAATTTTCGCTGCAGCCGGAGCCTTCCTAAAGGCATTTCCGATCGTCGGATCATCAAGAATACTTGATAGTAAACCTCCAAGATTTTCATCGTTTACCGTCTGTCGCAGTTCTTTAATGCTTTGTTCTAATACTTCTTCTGATAATGGCGAACTAGGTAAAAGCTTTGCTAAATCAATTTCACTCTCATCAACCGGATGGATTGATTCTATTGACAGTTCTAAAGTCCCTTTATATTCGTTCACAGAAGCTTCCACATAAAAAATATTCTTTTTCTTTAGCCACTCGAAATGACCACTCTCCGTCTCCCAGATCTTCGCTGTTAGAGAGCCCGAAGAGTCCTGGCACGTCATTGAAATAAAGCTCCCTGATTTGCTACTATATGGGTTCTCCTTCCACTCCGTTACAAGGATCGTGCCTTTAAATTGACTCCCGGCCTGGCAATTGTTTAACATCGTTATTCATCTCTCCTAGTTCTGCCACCAATGTAATCATCTAGGTTAAGTGTAGCAAATCGTGGAGACAAAAAATTGGAGATCACTTATAGTTTCCCAAAGTCGCTTTAACCCTTACGATAATTTCATCTCTCAAATCAACTTGTTCTAGTACCGTTGCTGCTGAGCCAAAACCAAGAATCCATGCTAAAAACTCATTTCTTCCAATAATAGTATCTTCATACAGCAGGCTTTCGCCTCCGTTTTCTTCGGTTAATTTGCATTGACGATGTGCGACATCCTTACGAACTTTGGCAATCGTTTGGGCCCTATTTATGAATCTCACTTTTACATTAAGGGGGTCTCCAAATTCCATCCCCCAGCGTGGAGCTAACCAATCCTTTAAAGAAAAATCTGAGGGATAAACGAATGTTTTGGGTATTTCCTTTATGTCCTGTATTTTACTTATATTAAAGGTCTTAATAATGCTATCATTGATGGCTGCAAGGTACCATTGTCTTAATCTGGAATAATAAACTAAACCCAACGGGATCGCGGTTATCGTAAGCAAATTATAGGCAAAGCCGATTTGCCGACGCCTGGAAATCGCCTGCTCGATCAACAATAATACCTCTTCATCAACATCGATAACTGGAGTCATACTGCCTTTAATATACCGGAATGTTCCTTGGTTATCTAAATCCAGACTGTTCAGGATCTTTTGCCTTAGCGATAGAAGCTTTGGATGCTTTTCATCGATATAGACCGAGCTCAAAATCTGAAAGGCTTCACCTACCGTTAAATGAAGAGGACTGAGTTTACTGTTATATGTATCCAGAAACCACTTTGTCTCCGGAGTAAATTCTATAACTATATCATCATCGGTCATACCGTCTTCATCTTGATCTGTGTAAAGTGGAATATGATTCTCAGTAGACAGCAACATAGTTTCCAAATCCTTTTTGATTATTGACCAGGGCACAGCACATGCATCAACAATTCTTTGACCAGTTATGCCGGGATTCGCCTCGACCATCGTGAGGATTGTTTCCATGCGTAAATGGAGATTCATTGTTATCACCCTCCATAATTCTCAAGCATCTGCTCTAGATCTGTGATCATCGCTGCACGCAGTTCGGGTGGTTCGATAACTTCTGCTCCTTGACCAAAGCTTCTCAACCAGACAGCAATTTCCGGTATCCCATCCACCATGTCTTCCATAATCAATCCTTCGTCATCTTCTCGCAAAAGACATGTTTTCCGGACACTGAGTTCTGCCTTCACCCGTGAAATCGTCGTATAGTAATTATGAAAGCGGATGACCACGTGAATTGGTTTTCCATTTCGATAAACGCCCCAGGCGTACTTATACCAATCCTTTAAATCAAAATCGGGTGATTGACTAAACGTTTCGCTCAGTTCTTCGATGGCTAAAATTCTCTCAACGGCATAAGTTTTAATGGTTGGGGCCTGACCATTCTCTTGTGCCACTAGATACCAGTTATCTAAACCCCAGCAATACATTATACCAAGAGGATTTAGTTTCACCTCGAAAGCCTGTTCTGGACTCTTACGATAAAGTAACATTATTCTTTTGCTAGCTCGGGCATACTCCTCTAAACGTTGACAAAAGTGGCTGCGCCTTAAATCTTCGATTGGCCTTCTACCATGAACAATAATTGTATCTTGGTCATTTTTCGGTATCTTCATGGAGATACTAAGCTTAGCTGTTAACGATTTCGCCTCGTCCTTGAGCGGTGACATCTCCTGCTGAACGGCCATGTGTTCAAGTAACAAACTCTTCTCGGCTGAGTCTAACTGGATGGGTGGTATCACAAAGCTTGAGTTGACCACATACACCCCTTGATTGTTTGTTATTAGATGTCTTTGCTGAAGTTCTTTCAAATCGCGCCCGATTGTTTTCTCATCATTATTGTTATCAAAGCGGGCGATTATCTCCGCAACCTTTACCCCATTTTTATAGGCACTTATAAATCTTAGGATTCCCATTTGCCGTAGAGTCGCATCTTTGATATTTAGACCGTCCCAACCAGTTTGTTGCAAAAAGAGGCAACCTTGTTCATTACGAGTAAATATAAAACCTCGTGTCTCCATCCCAGTCAAATAACGATTTAAAGTACTTAGGCTTACCCCTAACTCACTGGCCAAAGTTTTAACTGTATAAATCCACGGTGAAAACGCCAAGGTCTTAATCAATTTGTCCTGAATACCCGACTTGTCCATTGTTCTCACCTCTAAATATTCTTGTTAGTGTAATTGTTCTACTCTTGGCTGTCTTTTCCTGCAAAAAGATATTTCAGCTTTATAATGCACAAATAAGCCACCCAAATGGGTGGCTAAAAATATCTTATACTTATGGTTTAATTAAGTTTAAAATGTCAAAAAACTGGTTCTCCCATACACTTCTTCAAGCCCTTACGACAAATATTAGTAAATCGTTTGATATTAGAAATTAAAGCTGGTTTTTCTCTATCGTCAAATCCACCTTAATGCATTCTACGCATTCTGTATCTTTACTTACTTCGATCACTCTACAGGTAATCACGGTATCATTTCCGATTAGCTGGCTAATTTCTTGTGCATAATAACGTGGTAAGTATCCTAATAAATTACCTGATATGTTAGTTATTTTAATTGCATGTTTATCATGTTCATTTTCCGGTTCTAGAATTAATCTTAATTCTTCATCCAATTTTACATTAAGAGATTTATTGCAATTTGCGCCCTCACAACCAAGGTAATATCTTGAACCAGCCAAGAAAAATTGCCTTGTAATTTTCTTCGACTCAAAATTAATAATTGGGTCAATAAACTCAATATTATCGATTGGTAACCTAGCGCCACTTCTCTTGAGAAGCTTATAGGCATCGTACTCCTCTAAACCATATTTTTCAAGAATGACTTCAATGCCCTTTCTCTTTGGATCTGGTAATCTACTGGCGAAAACAGGAAATAGCTTATCGCTTTTATATAACTTATTAATTTCCGGAAAAGCAATTAGTAATTCAAATCCATCTTCTATGGCTTCATGAACCTCATTATTGTATGTAAATTCAAATTGACCATTTTTAGATAACTCACCAACAAGATATCTTCTTCTTGTTTTTGGTTCTTTCCAAATAAGTAAAAGATAATCTCTACCATCTTTAACAGACATTTTACGCCTCCTCTCTACCAATTATCTTTGCCATTAATTTAACCTTTCCAAGCAAAAATAGTTTTATTAACCTCTTTCTATCTTCACTTAATAGGTTTTCTGTGTAATCTTCTAGCAATTTATCTATATTACCAGGAGTAACTTTCAACAATATTTGCTCCATAAAATCTTTTACGTCTTCATGATATTGTTTATTTATATATTCTAGGACTGCTTCTTGAGTTGGCCTTTTCTTGTTTTTCTTATCAATTCTTACAATTGACTTTGATTTAGATCGTAAAATAGAATTAAATTTTCTTTGATCCTTACCTAAATAACTCTCTAGATGTTCTTCCAATATATAGCAGCACAGTGATGAACTATTATCATACAAGGGAGAGAATTCATAAACCCCATTCCCCTTATTAATTACTGCCCAATTATTTTGATGCCGATCTGAATTACCTATTAGAAAGTCAAAAATAAGCATTTTAAATAAGTCTTTAAGTAAACCATACTTTTCTATAGATTTAACTAACATTGGTATTGAGTAGTATTCATCCAAAGAAGCATCATACATTTCTTCTGCACTATAATTAGGATAGTATTGATTGATAAGTGATATCCCCTCAACTAGCTCTTCATTATCCTTATTAATTAAATAGCTCATTGAGCCTTCACGGTTTTCATAAATACCTATTTCCACTTGTGCACAAGGTAATTCCAGTAATTCTCCGAGATCTGATGCTATCTTCTCTGACACATGATCTTTTGTTCCTATATCCTTTTTATACTTAAATAGCCCGATTTGATCGTCAGTAGGTTGCTCTAACCAAATCTTTTCACTTCTCCCGCTACCTTCATGTGCGCCATCATAGATTCCCCAAGCACTAAAATCCTTAAACATTTACTCCCCCCAAAAAAGCAAGCGTCTCATGCCGTTTAAGGCTTCTACGCTCATGACATTACCTTTCTAAGTCATTCTAATAATATTAGAATATAGGTACGCATAAAATTGATAAGTGCAATATGCCTAGATGCTTAACATTGGAAGATCAGTCTTGATTTCTTTGAAACCCGCAAACACACGTTTCGATTTATTATCAGTATACTCAAAATCAAATAGAAAGACAATTAGCCGAAGTTATAATAAGCGTAATATCTCTTATTGAACACATAAATCCCGTTTTGATCAATATAAGAAATGGAAGTTCTTTCAGGGTGGATATGTTCTTCCTAATTATCCAATCCCGACACTATTAAATATAGTGCTCACCTGCTTCCCATTTGTGACCACATTTCAAGCAAACAATCATTGTCTTTTTGCTCCCAAACACCCCCCCCAAGTAATACTCCACCGACTGCTGCTTTACCTAAGCCAAATTCCTTGTTGATCGCAACCGCTTACACTCGCTCCTTCCAGATCGGCACCTGCTGGTCAGTAGCCCCAGCAGGTGCAACGCGGAGAAGCGGATTCAGCCCAGCAAGGCCGGCCAGCGCGGCCCGCTTACTCCAGGAACTGGACCGATCAATTTTTATTTCAATAGAATCTCGTAAAGCTCGTTTGTTCCTGATTTTCCTGATATAAGTTTATAGCTTGTAGCATCGGTTGGTAATTCGTAGACCCAATTGCCAGTTACTTTGATACTCGGAGAAAGTTCCTTGTAATCGAGATAATCATCAATTGCACCAATAGTATCGGAATAGGTTTTGAACTCCCGGTCTTTATTATCAACAATCGTTAAATTGGGCGACATCGTGAATGCCTTATTTGTCGTATTGATAAGGTCGGCATTAACGATTACAAACTTTGCACCTTCTTTAGCCGTTTTAGGGGAACTGTATTGGGCATTGATTGTTTGTTTTTCTTCCACTCGATTGACTTTAAGTTTAAGTGTTGCAAATTGAATTTCGTCTCCAATATTTTTGGATATTATGGTCATATTATCTTTTTTCGCCTGTTCCATGAGAGTCGTTGGCTTCTGATTCACATCACTTGAAGAAGGATTCATGGCATTGTTGAATTCTTTTGCAACCGAATTGAAATTAGACAGAAAGACATCTAATAGTTCTACACTAGGTTCGTCAATATACCATTTATTTTCAACCTTAGTCAATTTAAGATCTATCGATTTTTCCACAAAGGAATCTTTTACAGTTTCCTTTTGCTTTTGCATCGCTGATACAAACATCTGCCCCATCTCTTCATCATTCATCTGTACACCTGTGAAGGCTAAAGAAATCGCCTTGGAAAAAACGTCCCCAAGGGTTGCTTTAAGAAGCGGTCCCCCATTCACATACTTAAAATCCACAGTGACAGTAGCCTTATCATTTTCGATTTTTGTCTCTTTTACTGTGTATGTAATTTTTGCTGCATTTTCTTTGAAATAGTCCAAAAAGTATTTTTGATACTGATTGTTATTCTTTTTATCGTTCATTAAATCCGAGATTTTTTCTTTACTACTTGAATTTGATGGATTGACCATTGTAGCCATCTTTGTTAAATCAAACTTTTTTCCAGCATCAATAAAATCGGACACCGTTGATTCTGGTTTGGGAAAATTCGAACAACCTGTAATTAAAAATATCCCGATTATGAATAAGACACTCATTAGTTTTCGCAAGATTCATACACCCTTTCAAATTAAAAATTTATTCTGCAGAAAATAGTCTTCAATGCGAATGGCATGACCGTGTGAATCCTGAGCCTAGCCAGGAGAATGTAGATGGTAAGATGTATTTGCAACTAACATTAGACAGCCACACTTAACTGAGTCCGGTCATTGCTCCATCCCTTAGAAATTACCTTTTGCATCACTAGTGCTGCATTTACTGCATCGTCATAAGCGGCATGGAGAATTCCCTTCTTATCAACTCCAGTTTCCCAGATAGCTTCCTTGAGTGATATTAGCCTATTGCAGTTATTGAACAGCTTATATTCTGCGGCTAAATCAATGTAGTTTTCGTATAAATAAGGATAGTCAAAGCCATATTTATCACAAACATTTTTAAGCACCTTGCGATCTTGATTTCCCCAACCCACCAACCATGTTTCCTGAGAAGGACTCATTTGCCAGAGAGATTGCAGCATTTGCTCAAAGGGAATGCTATTGTCAATGTCTTTTTGCCTTATGCCAGTTACTCCGTAACACTCTTCACTAACCCTAGGCCAAAATTGAGGCTTTACAAAAGCACTGTAACTTGTTCCTTTTAATTCTCCCTTTTCGTCAGCAACTACCGCTCCAACTTCGATGATTTCGGGAAACCAGACCCTTGGCCTTCCATATCTCTTGTGCATGGTAAACTCAAAGTCCACAATTAGAAAATTCATCTTTCATTCCCCTTTCGATATGAATCGTCTCACCTACTGTAGTGGTCATTTTCGGTTCAAATCCCGAGTGCTACGACCTTCCTATATCCACATTTTTTTCATATATTCACTATATCACTGGCCTTGGACAAAAATATGCTTCTCTTCACATTACGTATTAGGAGGTATCACGTCTAATCGCCTTCCAAGGCTGAACATCACAATCAAAGCAGGTTAAAATAGTAAAAACCCCATGTCGCACTTTAGATCGTTATCATTCCAGTGTGTTTGGGGTCAAAGCTGCGCCCGCCAGGCACTGCCTCCTTCATCGGCGCGCCTGCTGAGCTTGGTCTGTTGTGGGATCATAAAATGTATGCGTCATGGTCAGGGACTGTGAGCGTCAAATGGCCCCTTATACCTAATTCGATAAACTGGGTATCCGTTTCACTCAGGTGACCACTATATATAGTGGTTTGGTTTTTCACACGTTCTTCCTACTTACAA
>JBAQLX010000536.1:0-2005 GCA_049302315.1 Desulfosporosinus sp. | reverse complement strand
AGTCCGAGCTTGACTCCTGGTAAAGGAATAGGTATGGGAATAATTAATTCCAATAAAGAAATTAAGATGGCATTGCAAACCAGTATTATTATGACAGCATTTCGTTTGTTATTCATTTTTCTCCTCTTGTAAGAAGATAGCATTTTCATAAGGGTTTGTGCCCCGAGGGGCATAGGGGTTTAGTAGGTAATACTGTCAATATCCTTATGATCGCCAACAATGGTAATGATTGTTGCCGAGGGCATACATACGGCTTTGTCGCCTGTTTCTGTCAGCCAACCGGTCTTCACACAAGTCTTATCCCGGCAATTTGATTCCAAAAACCGGATTCTCCTTTTTTCGGCGACAATCACCTGTTGAATACCATGATTATTGATATTAACATATGCAAGACTATTAACAGTATTTAAATTGATGGATTTTATGACCTTTCCATCTTGAGTTATGACTGCAGTAATAGCATCGCTGCTGCTTGACGATGAATAAGTATTCCAAGCAAGTGTCAGACCGGCAATTATTACTATACAAACGATTAAAACAAGGTCACCTTTCTTCGACATACGTATATTCATTATTTGTATCCTTTAATTGAAAATTTCCCTGCAATCCCTTGGTTAAATGGATCTTTTTATCTGTCGTTATAAAAATTGCTTCGGCCGGGCCATAGCGTTCTACGAGGTCCAATCCCTTATCCAGTCCTAAGATAAAGCACGCCGTTGACAGGCCATCAGCTTCAGTAGACGATGAGGCAATAATGGTCACGCTCATCAAACCTGATTCAGCCGGATAACCGGTATGCGGATCGATAATATGACAATAGCGCCGGCCATCCTTTTCAAAATAGCGTTGGTAATCCCCTGAGGTCACAACCGCTTTGTCCGTAACCTGAACAGCTCCAACGACTTCGCCGGTTTCGGATCTGGGATTTTGAATGCCAATGTTCCAGGCGCTTCCATCCGGTTTATTGCCAAGCGCTACAACATTTCCGCCCAGATTAATAAACGCAGATTTATGGCCATTTCTTTGATATATTGCTTTGGCAACATCACCGGCATACCCTTTGGCGATTCCACCCACATCGATCATTTGTCCAGGTTTTTGCAGGCTTGCCTTATTTCCTGCTTCATCGAGATGAACATCTGCATAACCAATCAGAGAAATTAAATTTTTCAAGGTTGTATCCGTTGGGATCCGGGGGTTGTCGGTACCGATATCCCAAGCTTTAACGACGGGCCCAACTGTTACATCGAAAGCCCCTCCGCTCAATTCCGAAATTTTCCGGGCACTTTGCAGGACGCTCATAGTTTCCGGATCCAACTCCACATACCCTTTACCGGCGTTGTCATTAAGCTTGTTGACATCTCCCCCCGGAGTGTTAATGGTCATAAGAGCTTCCAGATATTTAATCTTGGCGATTACTTCATCAGAGGTCTTTTGAGAATTTGCACCGTAGACTTCCTGTGAGATCACGGTCCCCATAGCAAAGGCGTCTGCTTCGTACGGGTTTGCCGGACCGCAAGATGTTAAGAAAATCAAAAAAATGAGCATAATTAGTGAATAAATAAGTTTCTTCATGCTGTCTCTCCATACTATCAGTTGACTTTGGTCAATTACAGGGAAGCCACTTTCCCGAAGGGGCTGTGTTCGTATGCCTGAATCGCATTAGTTGGGCACTTATCCAAACAAACCATTTGAGAGCACTTTTCTATACAGATATGTGAATTAACGACGGCCAGATTATTGACGATCTCGATAGCGCCATGAGGACACAGCTTTTTGCATAAACCACAACCGATACAAGCAACAGAACAGGCCTTGCGGGCAACTGCCCCTTTATCCAGCGAATTACAGACAACACCAACGTGGGAATCAGGCGAAATCATTTGAATTACCTTCTTGGGACAGGCGCTTCCACATTTGCCACACCCTGTACATTTTGCCTGATCGACAACCGGCAAGCCCTGAGCGTTAAGTTCAAGCGCCCCAAAAACACATTGTTTCACAC
>JBAQLX010000535.1:0-6660 GCA_049302315.1 Desulfosporosinus sp. | reverse complement strand
GGCAGTATGTAAAAAACCCTCAGCTATAAGGCGCCCATCTTCCGTTAAGGAAACTGCCGTAACTTTCGTTGTAGTATCAATCGTTAAATATTTCATCGGGCCCTCCGAACTTTTTCAGATTGCATGCTCACGCTTGAATCATAAAATGACGTCCGTCATTTCTTTAAGACGCTGCTCCCCGGCGCGTTCGTCCGCTCGAAAGATTATCTCCCGCGGCTGTTCTCCACTCCCCAGAATCACAACGGTTAAGCGATCTTCCGGCAAAAAATCTTCAATAATTTCAGGCCATTCACTGAGACAAACGGCATCTTCCTGGAACGCATCTTCCACTCCAATCACTTCCGCCTCTTCCGGATGTTGCAAGCGGTATAGATCCATATGAACCAAACGCACTTCCGATCCCTTAATTCGTCCAGAATACTCGTGTATTAAGGTGAAAGTTGGGCTAGTCATGGGGCCTTGGACACTGAATGCTTCGCCTACCCCTTGCGCAAAGGCCGTCTTCCCTGCGCCCAGATCCCCGATCAACGCGACGACATCTCCGCCCCGCAAGCGCCCGCCCAGTTTTTTCCCCCACCCTCGCGTTTGCTCAACTGTTGCACTCGCAACTCTATAGTTCATGTGTCTTTTTCCTCCTCATATAAACTTCTATAGTATACCCTTTTTACCATCTTCCCCAGCCTCCGGGCAAACGATCTCCCCATTAATGATTACATAGAGAGGACGAGAGGAGATAATAAACGGATGTTCACTCCAAATAACAATGTCCGCATCTTTCCCAACTTCCAGAGACCCTATGCGCTCTGACACACCCAGGATTTCCGCTGGATTAATCGTTATGGCCCGTAAAGCGTCCTCCATCTCCATCCCAGCTTTGCAGGCCAAGGCCGCGCAGAGCGGCAGCTGTTCAATCGGGGTTACGGAATGGTCAGTCATTATAGCCACCTTAACCCCCGCTTTGGCTAATATGCCCGGTGTTTTAAAGGATTTATCCTTAAGCTCAACTTTTGAACGGTTAGCCAGTAATGGCCCCACCACTGCCGGATAGCCCAGTTCAGCCAATTCTTCCGCAATTTTGTGTCCTTCCGTACAGTGTTCAATTACCAGATCCACGTTGAATTCTCGAGCTATCCGAATCGCCGTCATAATGTCATCTGCACGATGGGCATGGGCCCGCAGAGGAATTTCGCGGTTAATCACCTTGACAAGAACTTCTAAACCTAAATCCCGCTCCGGGAGTTTATCGGGATCTGTTTTACCCTGTTCAATTTTTCCCTTATACGTCTGGGCATCCACGAAGGCCTGGCGAAGGAGCGCTGCCGTTCCCATCCTGGTCATGGGCATTTTCTTTTGTTCGCCGTAAACCATCTTGGGGTTTTCCCCAAAAGCGATTTTCAAACCGGCAGGATCGCGCACAATCATCTTATCGACGATAATGCCTGCCGTCTTCATAACAACTCCGGTTCCCCCAACGACATTCGCACTCCCCGGGACTGTAAAGACAGCCGTAATCCCACCCAAACGGGCATCACGAAAACCCTCATCTTCCGGGTTGATGCCATCGATCGCCCGCATGTCCGGTGTCACAGGATCCGTCATTTCGTTAAAGTCTTCCCCTTCCCACCGATAGATCTCTTCGCCAATCCCTATATGACAATGCGCATCAATAAACCCTGGCAACACGAGACACCCCATTGCATCAATCACCACTGTATCCACTTGAACGTCAACGTCCAAAGTTTCCCCGAGCGCCGTAATTTTTGTTCCCTCGACCAGAAGACTCCCAACAAATTCACGTCCAGCCATCGTCTTAATTTGACCGTTCCTGATAAATATTTTCTTTGCTTTGTTCACCATTACGCCTCCAGTTTAATAATATTATCCCCGCCAAAACCAAGCTTCCGCCTATCCATTGATCCCCTGTGGGAAACTCGTTCAGAAAAACAGCCGCCAAAATAAAGGTCATCGGCAACTCAAATGTACTTAGAATGGCCGTTTGATCAGCCCCTAAGCGTTCAATGCCCACCAAAACCAAATAAAACGGTATTAGATAAGCAACCGTAGCCAGCAGGAGTCCAACTTCCCAGGTTTGAGCCTTCCGCCAAGGAATACTCATGATATCTCCCTTCAAAATCACCAGCAGGGCGATGGCGCAAACCCATTGGGTAAAGCACATCACCACTAAGGGGGATACCTTGGCCAAGACTATTTCCCCAACAATATTAAAGAAAGCATAGGCCATCGCCGCAGCCAACCCCAGAACGATACCGATCCCTGCGACAGCACCCACTCCCGAGAAGATCCCGCTCGCCAGCGTGGTTCCGCCCAAAGTTAAAAGGAGTGCTGCCAACTCTTGTCGGCCAACCTTTTTGTGCCAAATTAGCACTCCCGCTGCTAAAACTAACGCCGGATAGAGATAAAGAAGTAATATAGCCACAGAGACGGGAAGAAACTTGAGGGAATATGCATACAAAATACTAGCTCCCAAGGCCCCTACCATGCCTTGTAAGGCAAGAAGCCCGAGAATATGAGGAGATACTCTAAATATCTCACGTTTTAAGAATACGGCATAGATAAACAGGACTAGCGACGCGATCCATGCTTGGAGGGCAATTACCTGAATAGGACCGAGCCCCAGCTGGAAAGCCCTCTTGACCAGGATCGACATGAAGGCGTAGCCCGTTCCCGCTCCAAGGACAGCAGCAACCCCCAGCAAACGTCTTTTTTGCACGTTCTGCACGTAAGAAAACCCTCTTTACCGTCTTTTTCCTGAGTAAAAAAATTTCACTCTTGGCCCGCTTTCTCATGTTAAAGCGATCATTGTTTTGATTATACCATTCTTCTCCAACTGAAGATAATGAATCCGCCGAAAAAACCCTTGCCGGACCTTCGATTTTCGAAGTCGCAAGGGTTTTCGCTTCATTTCTGACCCGAATTACCCAGAAAACTCAGGCGGTCTATTTTTTTATAACTTCCGGTTCGGCATATTTTTCTCCTACTGTGTCAACCGTCACGCTTTTCATAACCTGATTCTTTAGAGGTTTATCTGCTTTATCCCTGGGAGTATTGACTATTTTATCCACAGCATCCATCCCACTAATCACCTTGCCAAAAGCTGCATAGTCTTTGTCCAAGGTTGGCGCAGTTCCGACCATAATAAAGAATTGAGAACCCGCTGAATCATTACTTTGTTGTGTTCTAGCCATCGATATTACGCCACGTTCATGCTTGAGATTATTTACATAACCGTTGTTCTTAAATTCTCCTTTAATGCTATATCCTGGTCCACCAGAACCATTTCCATTCGGATCCCCACCTTGGATCATAAATCCAGGAATCACTCGATGAAAGATTAACCCATTGTAAAATCCCTTTTCTACCAAGGATATAAAGCTTTTCACGGTATTCGGAGCAACGTCTGGGTATAGTTCCACCTTTATCTGTTCTTCGTTGGCCATTGTAATCGTAACAACCGGATTGGTTTTTGAAGCTGGTGTCGCCGCAGTACTTGGAGCTAGCGTAACTGCAGGAGTTTGTACATTTTCCTTCGTGGTCGATTGTGTATTGGCATCCTTTGGGGTCTGAGCTCCACACCCTATGGTTAACAGGCTGATTACAAACGTCAAAAATAATAACCCGAGTTTAAACTTCTTCATCGATTTTACTCCCTCTCCTAATCCAAAGTTTTCTTAAACTTTTTCGAGGCGATCGCCAACAAAACAATCGCAAAAGCACATATCGTGAGTGTGTCCTGCCAAAGGTACTGGATTCCCGCCCCTTTGAGAAAGATACCCCGCACGATTCTCAGAAAATACGTCAGCGGTAATAGACCACCCAAAAAATATAGAAACTTGGGCATTGTTTCCCTGGGAAAGATAAAACCAGACAACAGGATGGACGGCAAGAGTATAATGAAGGTCATTTGCATGGCCTGCAGCTGAGTCCTGGCGATGCTGGAAATCAAGAGTCCAATAGCCAAAATAGTCACTAGGAAAAGAGTGGACAGAACGATAAGGAGCGGCACATTCCCGGTCGGCGCCACGCCGAACCAGAAAATTCCTGTTGCCATGATCAGCGTCATGGACACAAATCCGATAACCACGTAGGGAAGAAGCTTACCCAGCATCAATTCCAGGGGGCGGATCGGGGTCACGACCAATTGTTCCATGTTGCCGCGTTCTTTTTCCCGGACAATGCAAAATGAGGTCAGCATGGCAATCACATTTTGCAGGATCAGACCGATTAAGCCCGGAATGTTAAAGACCATGGATTTCATATCCGGGTTATACCAAACCCTGGTCTCTAAATTAAGCGGCATTTCCAGGCCTGTAGCTGTCCCCAAGGCCACAAGGCGCTCACTCTGAAGTTGCAGGGATTTGTTCAGGCCCAGCATCTGAACCGCGGACATGACCGCCCGAGCTACGGTGGGATCGGACCCATCGACCAAAACTTGAACGCTTGCCTGTTTCATGCCCTGAATTTTCTTGCCAAAATCCGGAGGAATAATGACTGCCGCCCGCGCTTGGCCGCTGTCCAGATAGCCTTCAATCTCCTTATAGCCTTGGACGAAATTATCCGGATCCATATACTGAGTATTGCGAATGGAAGTAATCAGCTCCCTGCTATCAACTGTTTGTGCTTGGTCCCAAACCACTGTGGGCAGGCGCTCTACATTAGTGTCGATGGCATAGCCAAAAATGAGGAGCATCGCGACAGGCATGGCAATAGCCATGATTAAACTGGCACGGTCCCGACGGATATGGAGAAATTCCTTTTTCAAGACGGCGATAAAACGAGCCCAGACAAAGCGCTGCATCAGCCTCGCCCTCCTTTTTTGACGACAAGGTTACGAGGATCGTCTGAGGCTTCATGTTCGACATAATAGATGAAGAGGTCGTCCAGATTATCTTTGGCTTCTCGGTTCTTCATATCTACAGGCGAACCAAATGCGATTAACCTCCCGTAAAAGATAAAACCCAGATAATCACAGGTGTCTGCTTCATCCATGTAATGGGTGCTGACCAGAACGGTCATCCCTTCCTTGGCCAACTGATGGATCAAATCCCAGAATACGCGTCGGGAGACCGGATCAACCCCAGCCGTTGGTTCATCCAGGATAAGCAGTTGCGGATTATGCAGTAAAGCACAGCCTAAGGCCACCCGCTGCTTCCAACCACCAGAGAGAGAAGCGACCAGCTGAGACGTTCTGTCTCCTAAGCCGATTAGTTCAATCACCCTCTCTTTTTGGGTCAGAACCTCTTTCCCCCTCATATTATATACCCCAGCGTAAAAATTGAGATTCTCGCCCACCGTTAGATCTTCATAAAGGCTAAACTTTTGGGACATATAACCGATCCGTTGTTTAATTTCCTCGGGCTGAGTCAGGACGTCATAACCTAGCACCGTGGCTTGCCCTTCAGTAGGCAGCAAAACGCCGCACAACATACGAATGATGGTCGTCTTACCCGCCCCGTTCGGTCCGACAAAACCCATTATTGTCCCGGGAGGGATCTGAAAGGTTACCCCTTGAACTGCCGTGTACGTGCCAAACCGTTTGCTCAGACCCTGGCAATCAATGGCCAGCTTCATTTTCCTCACTCCTCTACTGCAGGGTCACATCCACCGGCATACCCGCTTTCAACTGGTCTTGTCCTTCGATATTCAGTTTAACGGCGTAGACGGTGGTCGTTCGTTCTTCCTTTGTCTGCACGTTCCTGGGCGTGAATTCTGCCTGGGTATTGACGTAAAGGATTTGTCCTTTGAACGTTTTGCCAGGGTAAGAATCTACCACGACAGAAGCCGTCCCGCCCACTTTCACCTGATTAAGCTTGGCTTCCGGGATATAGATTTTTATCCACAAACTATTCGGATCAAGGATCGTAACCAGGGTTGTGCCAGGGTTGACGACTTGACCTGGCTCGACATGCTTATAAAGAACCTGACCGCCGGCGGGGCTCTTAATAGTAAGTTTGCTTAAGCTCAGTTCAGCTGCCCTAACGGACTGCGCTGTGATATCCACGGCCGCTTTCTGGGCCTGAATCGTCGGCTGGGTATTCCCTGCGTAAGCCTGGTCGAGGTTAGCCTGGGCTACATTTACACTCGCTTGCACGCTCTGATATTGGGCTTTTAGGGTATCAAGTTTATTTTGCTGAGCATCCACGGCCTGTTTACTAATTGCGCCACCCTCATAAAGTTTTTGATTTGTGGCAAGCTTATCTTCCTCAAATTTAAGATTAGGTTCCAGAGCGGCCAGATTTGCCTTCGCCTGCGTCACAGCATACTCCAGACGTCGGATTTCCTCCGCCCGCGCCCCTCCTAAAAGATCATTGAGTTTGGCTTGAGCCTGGCTCTGTAGGCTCTTCGCGGAATCCAGCGAAATTTTGGCCTGACTGTCGTCCAGCTTGGCGACGATGTCGCCGGCTTTGATCATCTGTCCTTCACGCACCGGCAGGTCGACGATCCTGCCGCCGAGCTCCGGCTGCACAGGAAGATCCGTTCCTTCAATCGTCCCGGAATAAGTAGCAGTATCAGCTGGGCTGTTGAAGTACCTGAAACCTAAGACCGACAATATGATCAGGACCAGAACAACGACGATAACTGCAAGTTTCTTTTTCATGTCTTCTCCTCCTGCTCCTTTAGACTCAAGACTGTTCCCTGATC